>NZ_JBOBDM010000042.1:0-55005 GCF_050586605.1 Pseudomonas sp. ES1
GATCCAGGAATGGCGGGCTGGCAGGGTGCCGTTGAGGTAGTAGGCGCCGACCGCGTGGTACTTCCAGCGCACCGGGTCGTGCAGGGTGTGCACCCGGGCGTTGCGCCAGTGCCGGTCGAGGTTGTACTCGGCCAGGCTCGCGCGGCTGCCGGCCAGCTCGAACAGCTTCTCGCTGGCCTGCAACGAAATCTCGGTGGTGAGCACCTTGGCCTCGGCCACCGCGATCGAGGCCCGCGCAGCGGCGGCATCGTCGATGGGGCCGGCGTTGACTTCGTCGAGCACCTTGGCGGCCCTGCGCAGCAGCGCTTCGGCGGCATGCAGGTCGAGCTTCAGGCGGCCGATGTCGGCGATCACATAAGGGTCGTCGCTGTTGCGCTCGACCTTGGCTTCGATCCACGGCCGCGACTTCTCGCGCACGAAAGTGATCGCGTCCTCGATCGCCGCTTCGGCGATACCGGCGTCGATGGCCGCCTGGATCAGTTGCGAGGCCGCGCCCTGGATGTTCGGTACATCGCGCTGGCGCCAGTTATCCACAACCAGGTCGGCGTCCACCGGCACCTGTTCCAGCAGCACGGTGCCGCTGGCGGTGGTGCGTTGGCCAAAGCCCGACCAGTCGTCGATGATGCGCAAGCCGCGGCTGCCACGGCGCCCGAACGCCAGGCGCTGGCGGCCTTCGTCGTCCAGCGCCTTGACCGCCACCCAGTGGGCGTACAGGGCGCCGGTGGAGTAGAACTTTTCGCCGCTGATGCTGAAGTCGTCACCCTTGCGGGTGATGCGCGCCTTGAGCGTCAGGGTGTCCTTGGTGCCGCGCTCCGGCCCGGCATTGCCGATGCGCCAGCCGTCGAGCACGGCGCGGAAGATCCGCTGTTTCTGCGCCTCGGTGGCGGTCAGGCGCACCAGCTGCAGGATGCCGAACTGGTTCTGCGGGATCTGCCCCAGCGCCGGGTCTGCGGCGCTGATCAGGCGGAACACTTCGGCGATGGTCACGAACGACACTTCCGGGCCGCCGTAGGCCTTGGGGATGCTGATGCTGCCCAGGCCGCTGCGGGTGAACTGTTCGATCTCGGCCCACGGCAGCTTGCGCTGCTGGTCGCGGCTGGCGGCGTTGTGGCGGGCCAGGTCGGCCAGTTCACGGGCGGCCTGCAGGGCCTCCTGGTCGCTCTGCAGCACCTTGGCGGGCAGCAGCAGGGGCGAGCTGTCGGTGTCGCTGTGCGATTGGGTAGTTGGCTGGCTGGACATCAGTACCGCTCCTTGGCTGCACTCAATGCCCTGGCGTTGGCCACTGGGGTGATTGTGATCCTGACCATTCCTTACCTCACAAAAGTTGACTGTGCCGCCTCGGGGTGAGGTCGGCAGACGTTTGCTGGTCCGGTGGTCCGGTCTATATACCCTAATGGCTTATCAAGCCTTTATGAACTAACGCTTTGGAATATATATAGAATCGGGCATTTGCTCCGCACGTGCTGACGCAATCGCCGGCAAGCCAGCTCCCACAGGTACAGTGCACACTTGTGGGAGCCGGCTTGCCGGCGATTGCGTCAGTGGAGGTTGTGCAGGCTTACTCTGAGGCAGCCGTGCCGAGGAACTTGCGCAAGAACTGCCGCGTACGCTCCTCTCTGGGGTTGGCGAACAGCGCCTTGGCCTCGCCCTGCTCGACGATCACGCCCTTGTCGAAGAAGATCACCCGATTGGCCACATCGCGGGCAAAGCTCATCTCGTGGGTGACGATGATCATGGTGCGCTTTTCCTCGGCCAGGCCGCGGATGGTCGCCAGCACTTCACCCACCAGCTCAGGGTCGAGCGCCGAGGTGGGCTCGTCGAACAGGATCACCTCCGGCTCCATGGCCAGGGCGCGGGCAATGGCCACCCGCTGCTGCTGGCCACCTGACAGGCGCCGGGGGTAGGCGTCTTCCTTGCCGGCCAGGCCGACCTTGGCCAGCAGGCGCTTGCCCAACTCGATGGCCTTGTCCCGAGGCGTCTTCTTGACGATCACCGGCCCTTCGATGACGTTGTCCAGCGCGGTGCGGTGAGGGAACAGGTTGAAGTTCTGGAACACGAAACCGGCCTGCTGGCGCAGGCGGCGAATCGCGCTTTGCTGGCCACCCAGGGGGCGGTTGGCGTCGATGCTGATATCGCCGATCTGGATGCGCCCTGCGTCGGGCGTTTCCAGCAGGTTGAGGCAGCGCAGGAAGGTGGTCTTGCCCGAGCCGCTGGGGCCGATGATGGCCACCACTTCGCCCGGTTGTACGGTGAGGTCGATGCCGTTGAGCACGGTCTGGCCCTTGAACCGCTTGGTCAGGCCTTCTACTACGATCATCGTCAGTGCTCCTGGTCGTGCTGGTTGACCCGCGCTTCCATGCGGTTCTGGAAGTGCGCGAGGATGCTGCAGAGGATCCAGTAGATCAGCGCAACCGCCAGGTACATGGTGAACACTTCGAAGGTGCGGGCGGTGATCAGCTGCGCCTGACGGAACAGCTCGGGCACCTGGATGGTCGCCGCCAGGGCGGTGTCCTTGACCAGCGAGATGAAACTGTTACCCAGCGGCGGCAGCGCGGTGCGCAGCGCCTGCGGCAGGATCGCCCGGCGCATGGCCTGGGTGCGGGTCATGCCGATGGAGGCAGCGGCCTCCCACTGGCCACGGTCGATCGAGGAGATCGCCGCACGCAGGATTTCGCAGATGTACGCCGCCATGTTCAGCGACAGACCGATCAGCGAGGCCGGGATCGGGTCTAGCTCGATACCGATCTGCGGCATGCCGAAATAGATCACGAACAGCTGCACCAGCAGCGGCGTGCCACGGAAGAACGAGACGTAGATACGTGCCAGCCAGTCCAGCGGCAGGATCTTCGACAGGCGCATCAGTGCCAGGGCAAAGCCCAGCACCAGGCCGAAGAACATGCCGCCGACACTGAGCAGCACCGTGTAGCCAGCGCCCTTCAACAGAAAGGGCGTGGAATCGGCAACGAGTTGCAGGCTTTCAGCAATCATTTGGTGACATCGGCACCGAAGTATTTCTCGGACAGCTTGGCCAGGGTGCCGTCAGCCTTCAGCTTGTCGATGGCCTTGTTGAGTGCGGCCAGCAGCTCTGGCTCACCCTTGCGCAGGGCCACGCCGCTTTCCAGGCGCGAGAAGGCGTCGCCGGCGAGCTGGGTGTCCTTGGCTTTTTGCGCGTATTCCAGCGCGGCCAGGCGGTCGATCAGGATGGCGTCGATGCGGCCGTTGCGCAGGTCGGCGAACTTGCTCGGGTCGTCTTCATAGGTGCGTACTTCGGCTTTCGGCACGTCCTGCTTGACCCATTGCTCGTAGTTGGTGCCCAGGCCCACGCCGACCTTCTTGCCGGCCAGGTCTTGCGCGGTCTTGATGTTCAGGGTTTCGGCTTTCTTCTTCAGGATCAGCGCCTGGATACCGGAGACGGTGTAGGGCTCGGTGAAGTCGTACTTCTTCTTGCGCTCTTCGGAGATGGTCACCTGGTTGATCACCACGTCCAGACGTTTGGACTCCAGCGCGGCGAGGATGCCGTCCCACTTGGTCGGCTGCAGCTTGACCTTGACCCCCAGCTCCTTGGCCAGCAGTTCCGACAGTTCCACTTCGAAGCCGGCCAGCTTGCCGTTCTCATCCTGGAAGCTGAAGGGAGGGTAGGTGCCTTCCAGGCCGACGTTGATCACGCCTTTTTCCTGGATGGTCTTCAGTTGCTCGCCGGCGAAGGCCTGGCCGAGCAGGCCGGCGCCGAGCAGCAGCGCCAGGCTGGCATTGAGAAGGGGTTTGGCGAATTTGGACATGTGTGGCCCCGCGCTTGTTGTGGAAGTAGTGGGTGGCAAATATAAAGCTGGGCTGTATAGGCCTGGAAATAATAAAAAATCCGGTTGTTATTCCATGTCTGTAAATTGCCATCCCATGGCAGGGTTGAGGGTAGCCACGAATGGACACCCCGTCAGCGTTGCTTATGCCTGACTTAGCGCAGGATGGAATAAAGCGTTGTTTTTTCCAAGGGGGGGATTTGTCTTACAGTGGCTTGCAGAACCAGCACTACCCCCTGTGGGAGCTGGCTTGCCAGCGATGGCGCCGGCCCAGGCAACGGCGTTGTTTCGGCTGGCGCCATCGCCGGCAAGCCGGCTCCCACAAGGCCGAATGTGCACATCAAGAAAGCCCGCCTGGCAGGAGATCCACCGTGAGCGAACAACCATCAACAGCCCATTGGCAACTGCAGGGCATCGTCACCGGCCTGCGCAGCGCCCGTGAGCAATGGCGCAGCAGCAATGGCCGCAGCAGCGGCGAGCAGGGTGGCCGCGAGCTGCCGTCGCGCGAGGCGCTGCGCCAGATCCTCGAGCAACTGTGCGGCGCGCTGTTCCCCATGCGCCTGGGCCCGGTGGACCTGCGCGAGGAAAGCGAGGACTTCTACGTCGGCCATACCCTCGACGCCGCGCTGACCGCGCTGCTGACCCAGGCTCGCCTGGAACTGCGTTACGCGGCGCGCCATGGCAAGACCGACGTCACCGACGTCGACGCCCACGCCCTGCGCCTGATCCAGGACTTCGCCGCCGCCTTGCCGGCCCTGCGCGTGCTGCTCGACACCGATGTGCTGGCCGCCTACCACGGTGATCCGGCGGCGCGCAGCGTCGACGAGGTGCTGCTGTGCTACCCGGGCATCCTGGCGATCATCCACCACCGCCTGGCCCATCACCTGTACCAGGCTGGCTTGCCGCTGCTGGCGCGGATCAGCTCGGAGCTGGCGCACTCGGCCACCGGCATCGACATCCACCCCGGTGCGCAGATCGGCCCGAGTTTCTTCATCGACCACGGCACCGGCGTGGTCATCGGCGAGACGGCGATCATTGGCGAGCGGGTGCGCATTTATCAGGCGGTAACCCTGGGGGCCAAGCGCTTCCCCAGCGATGAGTCGGGGACCCTGCACAAAGGCCTGGCGCGCCACCCGATCGTCGAGGACGACGTGGTGATCTATGCCGGGGCGACCATTCTGGGGCGTATCACCATCGGCAAGGGCTCGACCATTGGCGGCAACGTGTGGCTGACCCGCAGCGTGCCGGCCGAGAGCAACATTACCCAGGCCAATTTGCAGTTGGATTGCCAGGACAAGAACTGATCTGAGTTGTGGGGCGCCTGTGCCGGCCTCTTCGCGGGTAAACCCGCTCCCACAGGGACTGCACATTTCTCGAGTTGGGCGACATCCTGTGGGAGCGGGTTTACCCGCGAAGAGGGCTGCGCCGATGCCCCGCCCAGCGGCATCGGGTCGCATTGAAATCCGATCCATGTTTAACTTGAACGCTTGTTCAATGAAAAAACGCTGGTCCATTGCCGGTGTTCAACAGGAGGATTCCTTTGCTGAACCCGTACAATCCGAACCTCACGTCCTTTGACGAGGTGCACGCCCGATGAGTGCACCAACGCCTTCCCTTGCCAATGGCAAGATCCGCATGAACCCCCCGGTGTTCTACTTCGCGGCAAGCTTCATCCTGCTGTTCGGCCTGGTGGTCATCGCCATGCCGCAAGCGGCCGGCGAATGGTTGCTGGCGGCGCAGAACTGGGCGGCCAACACCGTCGGCTGGTACTACATGCTGGCCATGACCCTGTACCTGGTGTTCGTGGTGGTCACTGCGGTATCCGGCTACGGCAAGATCAAGCTCGGCGCCGACCACGACGAACCCGAGTTCAGCTACCTGTCCTGGGCGGGCATGCTGTTCGCTGCCGGCATCAGTATCACGCTGTTCTTCTTCTGTGTTTCCGAACCCCTGACCCACATGCTCCAGCCGCCCCAGGGCGAGGCGGGCACGGCCGATGCCGGGCGCCAGGCGATGCAGATCCTGTTCCTGCACTGGGGCCTGCATGGCTGGGGCGTGTTCGCCTTCGTCGGCATGGCGCTGGCCTACTTCGCCTACCGCCACAACCTGCCGCTGGCGCTGCGTTCGGCGTTGTACCCGCTGATCGGCAAGCGCATCAACGGCCCGATCGGCTACGCGGTGGACGGCTTCGGCATCATCGCCACGGTGTTCGGCCTGGGTGCCGACATGGGCTTCGGCGTGCTGCACCTGAACGCCGGGCTCGACTACCTGTTCGGCATCAGCCACAGCCAGTGGGTGCAGGTGCTGCTGATCACCCTGATGATGGGCGCGGCGGTGGCCGTGGCGGTCGCCGGGGTGGAGAAGGGCGTGCGGGTGATGAGCGACATCAACCTGTTCCTGGCCTGCGCGCTGCTGCTGTTCGTGCTGTTCGCCGGGCCCACCCAGCACCTGTTCAACACCCTGATCCAGAACCTCGGCGACTACCTCGGCGCCTTGCCTCGCAAGAGTTTCGACGTGTACGCCTATGGTGAAAACCGTGACTGGCTGGGTGGCTGGACGGTGTTCTACTGGGCCTGGTGGATTGCCTGGGCGCCGTTCGTGGGCCTGTTCATCGCGCGTATTTCGCGCGGCCGCACCATCCGCGAGTTCGTCTTCGGCGTGCTGCTGATCCCGCTGGGCTTCACCCTGGCGTGGATGTCGATCTTCGGCAACAGCGCGCTGGACCAGGTGATCAACCACGGCATGACCGCGCTGGGCCAGTCGGCATTGGATAACCCGTCGATGAGCCTGTACCTGCTGCTGGAAACCTACCCGTGGAGCAAGACGGTGATCGCCGTGACGGTGTTCATCAGCTTCGTGTTCTTCGTCACCTCGGCCGACTCCGGCACCGTGGTGCTGTCGACGCTGTCGGCCAAGGGCGGCGGCGCTGACGAAGATGGGCCGAACTGGCTGCGGATCTTCTGGGGGGCGATGACTGCGCTGATCACCAGTGCCCTGCTGTTCGCCGGCAGCATCGACTCGCTCAAGTCTGCGGTGGTGCTGACCTCGCTGCCGTTCTCGCTGATCCTGTTGTGCATGATGTGGGGGCTGCACAAGGCCTTCTACCTGGAGAGCCAGCGGCAGATCGCCCAGATGCATTCGCTGGCCCCGTTCGCCCAGTCGCGGCGCGGCCGTGGCGGCTGGCGCCAGCGCCTGAGCCAGGCCGTGCATTTCCCGTCACGTGACGAGGTGTACCGCTTCATGGACGACGTGGTGCGCCCGGCGATTGCCGAGGTGCGCGAGGTGTTCGAGCAGAAGGGCCTGGTGCTGATCACCCAGGACGACCCGAGCCATGACAACGTCAGCCTGAAGATCGGCCATGGCGATGAGCAGCCGTTCATCTACCAGGTGCAGATGCGTGGCTACTTCACCCCGTCGTTCGCCCTCGGTGGGCTGGGTACGCAGGACTTGAAGAACCGCCGTTATTACCGGGCGGAGGTGCACCTGAGCGAGGGCAGCCAGAACTACGACCTGGTGGGCTACAGCAAGGAGCAGATCATCAACGACATCCTCGACCAGTACGAGCGGCACATGCAGTACCTGCATCTGGTGAGGTAGGCCTGTTCGCGGGTAAACCCGCTCCCACAGGGTTCTGCGCAGCGCCTGTGGGAGCGGGTTTACCCGCGAATGCATTGGGACTGGCAAAGCCTATCTGTCAGAACGGCGCATCCCCCAGGATGGTCGCCCGGTGCATCACCCGCCGATTGGGCCGGTAGTCATCCACCGCAAAATGCTGGGTCACGCGGTTATCCCAGAACGCCACGTCGTTCTCCTGCCAACGCCAGCGAATGCTGAACTCCGGCCGCGTCGCATGGGCGAACAGCAGCTTGAGCAGCGCCTCGCTTTCATACTCGTTCAGCTCGTTGATCCGCGTGGTGAACCCTTCGTTGACGAACAGCGCCTTGCGCCCGCTGACCGGGTGGGTGCGCACCACCGGGTGCGACAGCGGCGGGTTGTTGCGCCGGGTGGCTTCCCAGCGCGCCAGGTCCTCGGGCGTGGTGCCGAAGCGCTCAAGCGGGAAGGATTTGGTGAAGTCATGGGTGGCGGTCAGGCCGTCGAGCATCGCGCGCAGCGGCGCCGACAGTGCCTCGAATGCGGCAATGCCACTGGCCCACAAGGTGTCGCCACCGTAGGCCGGCAGCTGCTTGGCGCTGAGCACCGCGCCCAGTGCCGGGGTCGGCAGGAAGGTCACGTCGGTGTGCCACACGGCGTTGTCGCGCACGTCGGTCACGGCGGTGTCGAGGATCAGTACCTGCGGGGTTTCCGGCACGTTGGGGTAGATCGGGTGGATGTGCAGGTCGCCGAAGCGGGCGGCGAAGCGCGCCTGTTGTTCGGGGTTGATCGGCTGGTCGCGGAAGAACAGCACCTGGTGCTCGAGCAGCGCCTGCTCGATGGCGTCGCGCTGTTCTTTGGTGATATCGCGGCTGATGTCGACGCCGCTGATCTGCGCGCCCAGGGCCGGGCTCAAGGGGGTAATGGTCAGGCTCATGGTTGGTCTCGCATGGATGTCGTATCCCAGGGGCGGGGTGAGTCTTTTCTGATATGGCGCGGACTTGTGGGAGCGGGTTTACCGGAGTGCCGGACCACCGCGAACACCGGCGAAGCCGGTGCCATCCACCGTGGCGCCTGCTTCGCGGGTAAACCCGCTCCCACAGTTGCGATCTTTGGGGTCAATGGCTCTGCCCATGCCAGGGCACCAGCTTGCGTTGCAGGGCGCGCAGGCCCATCTCCAGGGCGAAGGCGATCAGGGCGATCAACAGGATCCCCAGCACCACCACGTCGGTCACCAGGAACTGCGCCGCCGACTGCACCATGAAGCCCAGGCCGCTGGTGGCGGCGATCAGCTCGGCGGCGACCAGGGTCGACCAACCCACGCCCAGGCCGATGCGCACGCCGGTGAGGATGTCGGGCAGGGCGCTGGGCAGGATCACGTGGCGGATCAGCTGGGCCTTGGTCGCGCCCAGCGATTGCGCGGCGCGCAGCTTGGTCGGGTCGACGGTGCGCACGCCGGTGGCGGTGGCGATGGCGATCGGGGCGAAGATCGCCAGGTAGATCAGCAGCACCTTGGACAGCTCGCCGATGCCGCACCAGATCACGATCAATGGCAGGTAGGCCAGCGGCGGGATCGGCCGGTAGAACTCGATCAATGGGTCGAGGATGCCGCGGGCCACGCGGTTGTAACCGATGGCCAGGCCGACCGGGATGGCGGTCAGGGTCGCAGCCGCCAGCGCCAGGCCGATGCGGCCGAGGCTGGCACCCAGGTGCTGCCACAGGCTGGCGTCCATGTAGCCCTGGGTGAGCAGGGTCCAGGCCTTGGCCAGGATGTCGGCGGGCGGCGGCAGGAACAGCGGCTCGACCAGGCCTGCGGCCGTCACCAGCCACCAGGCCAGCAGCAGGGTGGCCAGGGTCAGGGTGCTGATCCAGCGGGTGGAAAGGGGCTGGCGGGTTTTGCCAGGGGCAGGTTTGGCGTCACGTTTGGCCGCGACAGGCAGGTCCAGGCTGCTCATGCAGACTCCTCTCGGCGGGCGCTTTCGCGTTGTGAGAACACCCGCGCCAGCACGTGCTCGCGGGTTTCGATGAAGCGTGGGTCGGACTTGATCGCCCGGGCCGGTTCGCCAGCGGCGTAGCGCTGGCCGAAGTCCAACTGCAGGCGTTCGACCACGCGCCCGGGGTTGGGCGCCAGCAGTACCAGCTCGGTGGCCAGGAACACTGCCTCTTCGATGTCGTGGGTGATCAGGAACACCGGCTTGGCGGTGCGCTGCCAGACCTGCAGCAGCAGCTCCTGCATCTGTTCGCGGGTGAAGGCGTCGAGGGCGCCGAACGGCTCGTCCATCAGCAGCACCCGAGGGTCGGCGGCCAACGCTCGGGCCAGGCCCACGCGCTGTTTCTGGCCACCGGACAACTGCCAGATGTGCCGCTCGCCGAAGCCGGCCAGGTCGACCAGCGCCAGCATCTCGCGGGCCTTGGCCTCACGCTGCGCGCGGGGTACGCCGGCCAGTTGCAGGCCGAAGGCGACATTGGCCAGCACGTCCTGCCACGGCAGCAGAGCGTCGTCCTGGAACACCACGCCACGGTCGGCGCCCGGCCCTTGCACGGCGGCACCGTCAAGGGTGATGCGCCCGGCGCTGGGGGCGACGAAACCGGCGATCAGGTTGAGCAGCGAGGTCTTGCCGCTGCCGGACGGCCCAAGGGCCACCAGCAGCTGGCGTGGGCCCAGGCTCAGGTTGATGTCGGCCAGCACCGGGGTGCTGGCGCCGGGGTACTGTGCGCTGATGCGCTCCAGTTCAAGCAAGGCCATGACGGGCTCCGGTCTTAGTTGGGCAGGTATTGCTTGCTGACGTAGGGCGAGTAGTCCGGCAGTACCGCATCGACCTTGCCTTGTTGCTTGAGGAAGGTGGCGGTGTCGGTCAGCGCCTGGGTGGTCGGTGCGCCGAGGGCATTGGCCTGGTCGTCCGCCAGCGGGTAGACGTTGCCTTGCAGCAGTACCGGGATATCTGCCGCCTTGGCACCCGACAGCTTGACCAGCTTGGCGACGTTGTCCGGGTTGGCCAGCCAGGCTTTCGGGTCTTTGCGGTAGTCGGCATAGGCGTCGAGGGTGACCTTGGCGAACGACTTGACGATTTCCGGGTGCTTGGCGGCGAAGTCCTTGCGCACGATCCAGGCGTCGAAGGTCGGCGCGCCTTTTTCGGCCAGCTCGCCGGAGGTGATCAGCACCTTGCCGTTTTCCTTGGCCACGCCCAGGGCCGGGTCCCAGACGTAAGTGGCGTCGATGTCGCCGCGCTTCCAGGCGGCGATGATCGCCGGCGGCGCCAGGTTGAGGATCTGCACCTTGGTGGGGTCGATGTTCCAGCTTTTGAGCGCGGCCAGCAGGCTGTAGTGGCCGGTGGAGACGAACGGCACGGCGACTTTCTTGCCCACCAGGTCCTGCGGGGTCTTGATGCTGTCACGGGCGACCAGTGCCTCGCCGGCACCGATCTGGGTGGCGATCAGGAAGGTCTCGACCGGCAGCTTGCGGGTGGCGGCGGCGGCCAGGGGGCTCGAGCCGAGGTAGCCGATCTGCACGTCGCCGCTGGCCACGGCGGTGATCACGTCGGCGCCGTTGTCGAACTTGCGCCAGTCGATGCTGGCCTTGCTGGCTTTCTCGTAGTCGCCGTCCACCTGGGCCACCTTGGCCGGGTCGACGGTGGTCTGGTAGGCGACGGTCAGGTCGGCGGCCTGGGCCAGCCAGCTGGTGCCGGCGAGGGTCAGGGCAGCGAACAGGCGCAGCGGGGCATGCGGGATCATGGTGAACCTCTCGTCAGGCAATTGGGTTATGGATGGCGAGAAGACTAGATGATCTAAGAAATGAGAAATAAATAACTTTTTTGCATTAGCTTAGGAGCCAAACGCTTTAAGGGCGCGGGGGCTGCGGCTGGCGGAATGGAAAAGGGCTGCTAGCCTTTTTCGGCTCCGGTCGGGGGGCTGTGCGGCAGAGGGCCGCCAAACGTTTGCACATAACCTAAAGGTATGATTGACGTCGTCGATACAACCTTTTGCAGTAAAGGTTCCAATGTTATTCCGTAAAAATCTTACAGATTCATAAAACGGTCATTTTGGATTTATAGGATTGTCATTATCCTGTAGCGCAGGACGACGGCTTAGACCAAAGTCGCGAATCGACCGTTGAGCATTGACTTGGCGGTCACGCATTGGTGCTAAATCGCCAATCCCGGGCGAGTGGGGCAAAAGATCCTGCCGCTTGTGACGCACAAAAATTAGAACGTAGAGGAGCAAAACATGTACAAGTCCAGCCTGGCCCTGGCCGTGGCACTGGGGGTTCTCGCCCAACAAGCAGGCGCTGCAGGTTTCATCGAGGACAGCAAAGTGTCCTTGAGCTCGCGCACCATGTACTTCAACAACGACAACCGTGAAGCCCACGGTAAAGTCCGCCCGGATCAACGTGAATCCGGCCAGGGCTTCAAGCTCGACTACATCTCGGGCTTCACCGAAGGCACCGTAGGTTTCGGTGTTGACGCCCAAGCGCTGTGGGGCATCCGCCTGGACGGCGGCAAGGGTTACCACAAAGGTGGTTTCTTCCCGGATGACGGCAAGGGCGCCGCAGACCAGTGGGCACGTGTTGGCGCCAATGCCAAGGCTCGCTTCTCCAAGACCGAAGCGCACTTCGGTAGCGCGCTGGCTCCGAACCTGCCGATCCTGGTCTCCAACGATGGCCGTCTGCTGCCGCAGACCTTTGAAGGTGGCACCATCACCTCGAAGGAAATCGACAACCTGACCATCAACGCCGGTCAGCTGACCCACGCCATGGGCCGTGCGTCGAGCAACCGCACCGGTCTGTCGGTTGCCGGTTCCGCCGCCGAAAGCAACAAGTTCCGCTACGGCGGCCTGGACTACAAGCTCACTCCAGACCTGACCCTGCAGTACTACTACTCGAACCTGGAAGACTTCTACAAGCAGCACTTCCTGGGCGCGACCCACGTCTTCAAGATCGCTGACGACCAGTCGTTCAAGACCGACCTGCGCTACTTCGACAGCAGCAACGACGGCAAGAACGGCCACGACAGCGCGTACAACTTCAACAACAACGGTGGCTACGCCAAGAACAAAGGCAAGATCGACAACAAGACTTGGTCTGCCATGTTCACCTACACCCTGGGTGGCCACGCGCTGATGCTCGGTCGTCAGCAGGTTGGCGACGACGGTGGCTTCGTCTGGCTGAACCAGGGCAGCCTGGTCAACGACAGCGGCACCTCGGAAGGCGCTGGCGGTTCCAGCTTCTACCTGTTCACCGACAGCATGATCAACCAGTTCGCCCGTGCTGGCGAGAACACCAACTTCGGTCAGTACTCCTATGACTTCGCCGCGCTGGGCGTGCCAGGCCTGAAAGCCTCGGTTGCCTACCTGCGTGGTGACGACGTGCGTAACGCATCGGGCCACGGCACCTACGACGAATGGGAACGTGATGCCCGCGTCGACTACACCATCCAGCAAGGTACCCTCAAAGGCCTGGGCTTCAGCCTGCGTCAGGGCGTGTACCGTGGTGAAGGCGAAAGCAGCGCCGACCAGGATCAAACTCGCTTCATCGTCAACTACACTTACGCCTTCATGTAAGTCGTAGCTGCAACAGAAGAAGCCTCGCCTAGTGCGAGGCTTTTTTGTGCCTGCCATTTCGTATGCGTTATGGTTATAAATAAATCGATATTTATTCTTTTTATTTTGATTCGAATGCAGGCACATTGAACCCATCAAGGCCAGACACAGCACAGGAGCCGCTTCCATGAGCCTCAAACTCGGCGACATCGCCCCCGATTTCGAACAGGATTCCAGCGCCGGCAAGATCCGCTTCCACGAATGGCTGGGCAACAGCTGGGGCGTGCTGTTCTCCCACCCGGCCGACTTCACCCCGGTGTGCACCACCGAGCTGGGCCTGACCGCCAAGCTCAAGGATGATTTCGCCCAGCGCGGGGTCAAGGCCATCGCCCTGTCGGTCGACCCGGTCGACTCGCACCACCGCTGGATCGATGACATCAACGAAACCCAGAACACCGTGGTCAACTTCCCGATCATTGCCGACGCCGACCGCAAGGTGTCCGACCTGTACGACCTGATCCACCCCAACGCCAGCGACACCCTCACGGTGCGCTCTCTGTTCGTCATCGACCCGAACAAGAAGGTGCGCCTGACCATCACCTACCCGGCCAGTACCGGGCGCAACTTCAACGAGATCCTGCGGGTGATCGACTCGCTGCAACTGACCGACAACCACAAGGTCGCCACCCCCGCCAACTGGCAGGACGGTGATGAGGTGGTGATCGTGCCGTCGCTCAAGGACGAGGACGAAATCAAGCAGCGCTTCCCGAAAGGTTACCGGGCGGTGAAACCTTATCTGCGCCTGACGCCGCAACCCAATCGTTAAGTGAATCCTCGTTGTAATGCTCTTAGCCATAGCAGGGATTTCGGGCCGTTTCGACGGCCCTTTTTTATGGGCGTCGTTTAGTGTTTTGTTATTTTGGTTATTAATAAATAGCTTCTTATTCCTTTACGGATATAACTGCCTCCTTATACTTGCACCCCAAGCACGCAAACTTTCGGAGGCGTCCCCATGCGCAATGAGTCGATTCGTTACCTGATTGTGCCGGGCTGGCAAGGATCGCCAGACAACCATTGGCAGAGTCACTGGCAGCGCAGCCTGCCCAACAGCGCCCGGGTCGAGCAGCAGGACTGGCTCACCCCGCAGCGGCGCGATTGGGTGCAGGCACTGGAGCAGGCGATCGCCGCCGAAAGCTCGCCGGTGATTCTGATTGCCCACAGCCTGGGTTGCATCACGGTCGCCCACTGGGCCGCCCAGGCCAGCCCGAGCCTGCTGCGGCGGGTGCGTGGCGCGCTGCTGGTGGCGCCGGCCGATGTCGAGCGGCCCAACTGCGCGCCGGCCTTGCGCAACTTTGCGCCGATCCCGTTGCAGGCGCTGCCATTCCCAAGCCAGGTGGTCAGCTCTGACAACGACCCGGCGGTGAGCGTGCCACGGGCCCTGCACCTGGCGCGCGCCTGGGATGCCGAGGTGGGGCTGCTGGCCAATGCCGGGCATATCAACGTCAAGTCCGGCCACGAACGCTGGGAACAGGGCTTCGCCTACCTGTTCCGCCTGCAGGCCCGGATCGACCAGCGTGCGCTGCGGCGCGCCTGATCCGCTGGCTGTTCCACGAATGCCTTGAGCCCTGGCTGCATGCGACCGGGGCGGGAGTTTTCCATGACCTTTCACACCCCTTTCGGCCAGCCATTGCTGACCTTCCCTGAACTGGACAAGAGCCCGCTGAGCATCCGCGCCAAGGCGCTGGTATTCGTCGACCCGCGCTCACAGGCGCTGCGCCAGGCCCTCGAACGCCTGGCACCGCAACCGCTGCCGGTATTGATCCGTGGCGAGACCGGCACCGGCAAGGAGCTGCTGGCGCGGCAGATTCACCGCGCCAGTGACCGCGCGGGGCTGTTCGTCTCGGTCAACTGCGCGGCCATCAGCCCGACCTATGCCGACGCCGAACTGTTCGGTTACAGCGCCGGTAGCCAGGGCGGTACCGCCAGCAGCCGCGCAGGCTGGTTTGGCTCGGCCAACGGCGGCACCTTGTACCTGGACGAGATCGCCGACCTGCCGCTGACGATCCAGGGCAAGTTGCTGGCGGCGCTGGAAAACCGCGAAGTGACCCGCGTCGGTGCAGCCCAGCCGCAGCCGGTGGATGTGCGCCTGGTCGCCGCCTCCAGTATCGACCTGGCCAAGGCGGTGCAGGCCGGGCGTTTCAACGAGCGGCTCTACCATTACCTGCATGAGGGCGAGCTGGAGCTGCCGGCGCTGCGCGAGCGGGTCGGTGACATCCTGCCGTTGGCCGAGTACTTCGTCGGTATCTACAGCGTGCGCCTGGACCGGCCGCTGGCATTGATCAGCGAGGCCGCCCAGCAGGCGCTGGAGGCCCATGCCTGGCCGGGCAATACCCGCGAGCTGGAGAACGTCATCCACTTCGCCCTGCTGGTCAGCGACGGTGAGGAGATCCTCCCCGAGCACCTTGATCTGCCGGACACCACCCCGCTGGCCAGCCTTGCCCGCCAGCTTGGGCAGTTGGGCCGCAGCCGCGAGGCGCAGACCCTCCGGGCCCTGCGACAGCTGCTGAGCGAAAGCCTGGCGCAGCTGGATGAGCCTGCACCCTAGAGCGATGCCTGAAGGCTCATAAGTAAAGGCGTTGATGGCCATTTGTTTTTGGAATAAGCAGCTAAATAAAAGATATTGTTCCGGAATAAAAAATCCCGGTATCGTCCGTTTCACGCCCACCCGAACGGGTGGGCACCTGACGTAGCCATCTGCGATGGCCCAGCTCGATAACAAGGATCACCATGAAAAAGACCCTGCTGACCACCGCCCTGGCCGCCGCCCTTTCGTTTGCAGGCCTGGCCTCTGCCGCCGAGAAACTGGTGGTCGCCGCCACGCCGGTACCCCACGCTGAAATCCTCGAACTGATCAAGCCGACCCTGGCCAAAGAAGGCGTAGACCTGCAGATCAAAGTGTTCACCGACTACGTGCAGCCCAACGTGCAGGTCGACCAGAAGCGCCTGGACGCCAACTACTTCCAGACCCTGCCGTACCTGCAGAACTTCAACGAAGGCAAAGGTACGCACCTGGAGACCGTGATCGGCGTACACGTCGAACCTTTCGGTGGCTACTCGAAGAAGGTCAAGTCCCTGGCCGAGCTGAAGGAAGGCGCCACCGTTGCCATCCCCAACGAAGGCAGCAACAGCGGCCGCGCCCTGCTCCTGCTGCAGAAGGCTGGGCTGATCACCCTGAAAGACCCGAAGAACGCTCTGGCGACCCCGAAAGACATCGCCGAGAACCCGAAGAAGCTCAAGTTCCGCGAGCTGGAATCGGCCATGCTGCCGCGCGTGCTGGACCAGGTCGACCTGGACATGATCAACACCAACTACGCCCTGGAAGCCGGCCTGAACCCGGCCAAAGATGCCCTGGTGATCGAGGGTGCCGACTCGCCGTACGTGAACTTCCTGGTGGCCCGCCCGGACAACAAGGACAGCGAGGCCATCCAGAAACTGGCCAAGGCGCTGACCAGCCCGGAAGTGAAGGCGTTCATCGCCCAGAAGTACCAGGGCGCGGTACTGCCGGCGTTCTGATACGCGGCATCAGCCAAGCCTGAAACGAAAAACGCCGACGCATCTTGCGTCGGCGTTTTTGTTTTTGCCGGGAGCAGCTGTCTTGTGCTGGTTTTCTGGCCTCATCGCCGGCAAGCCGGCTCCCACAGGTACATCGTTTGCCTTGGGGAGAGCGGTACGATCCATGTGGGAGCCGGCTTGCCGGCGATTACCGGCGAAGCCGGTGCCATGCCGCGTGGTGCCTGTATCGCCAACAGTTCAGGGTTGGCCACCCAGCGCCCGGCGCAGGGCCAGCAGCCACAGCAATTGTTCATTCGCAGCAGGTGAGCAGGGGCTGTTCATCGTTCTCGTCCTTGTAAGTTGATGGGCCATGCAAGTCACAGTTTGGAATCTGTTTGAGGTGCGGATCGCGGGAAAGGTCCCAAGTTGAAGTAGGAAATTTCCGAGGGAAACAAGCGGTGATATAGATATGCAATAAAGGTATTTATAAAAATATTTTTATACCTTTAAAGTCTATAAATCGTGCCTACCGGCACAGCGCCACTATGTGTTGAACGACGCCGAGCGACCCTCGTGCCGACCTGGAACCTGCCCATGCCGTACCTCCGTAACCTTGTGTCGAGGCCCTATCCATGAGTTTCGACACCGCCTTCATGCTTAGCACATTGCCGGCGTTCTTCAAGGCGCTGGGGGTGACCTTGCAGGTCGGCTTGATCGCCATCGCCACCTCGATGTTGGTGGCGCTCCTCAACTCGGCCATCCTGGTTTTTCGCACGCCGTACCTGTGGCGCCTGGTGCAGGGCTACGTGGAACTGGCACGCAACACGCCGCTGCTGATCCAGCTGTTCTTCGTCTACTTTGCCCTGCCGAGCGTGGGTGTGAAGATTTCCGGCTTCGCCGCGGCGATCATCACCATGACCTTCATGGGCGGCGCTTACCTCACCGAAGTGCTGCGCGCCGGTGTCGAAGCGGTGCCGCGGGCACAGCTGGAGTCCGGGCGTTCGATCGGCCTGTCCGAAGGCCAGTTGCTGCGCCATGTGATCCTGCCGCAAGCGGGCATCCTCAGCCTGCCGGCACTGTTCGCCAACTTCGTGTTCCTGCTCAAGGAGACCACCGTGGTCTCGGCGGTGGCGGTGCCGGAGATCCTCTACACCACCAAGAACTACATCGCCCTGTACTACAAAACCTACGAGATGCTCGCGGTGCTGACCCTGCTTTGCGTGCTGGTCTTCCTGCCGTTGTCGCTGCTGCTGCGTCGCCTGGAAAGGAGGCTGCAACATGGCCAGTTCGGCATTTGAACTGCTGCAGGTGTCGCTGCCGCAACTGGCTGCCGGCGCCGCGCAGACCGTAGCGATTTCGGCACTGGGCATCGGCTTTGCCACCCTCGGCGGTGTGCTCTACGGCGTGCTGGCCACCCTCGGCAACCGGCTGCTGAACGCGCTGCTGCAGGTTTACCTGGAGCTGTTCCGGGCGATCCCGGTACTGGTCTGGTTGTACCTGGTGTTCTTCGGCTTGCCGATCTTCTTCGGCCTGAGCATCCCCAGCTTCTGGTGCGCGGTGCTGGTACTGGGCCTGTGGGGCGCCAGTGAAGTCGGCGAGGTGGTGCGTGGCGCGCTCGGTTCGCTGCCCCGTGGCCAGCGCGAGGCCGGGCTGTCGATCGGCCTGTCCGGCTGGCAGCTGTACGCCCATGTACTGCTGCCGCAAGCGCTCAAGCGCATGACCCCGCCGACCATCAACATCTATACGCGGATCATCAAGACCAGCTCGCTGGCGGTGCTGATCGGTGTGGTCGAGGTGATCAAGGCCGGCCAGCAGATCATCGAACGCACCTATGAGTCGGCGCTGATCTACGGCGTGCTGTTGCTGTTCTTCTTTTTCGTCTGCTACCCGCTTTCCGCCGCCTCGCGCGTGCTGGAACGCCGCTGGGCCCACTTATGAGCGCATTGATCGAATTCCACGGTTTCAACAAGTTCTTCGGCGAGCAGCAGGTGCTCGCCAACGTCGACCTTAAGGTTCGCGCCGGCGAGGTGGTAGTGATCCTCGGCCCCAGCGGCTGCGGCAAGAGCACTCTGCTGCGCTGCCTCAATGGCCTGGAACAGGCCCACAGCGGCAGCCTGCGCCTGGACGGGCAGGAGCTGCTGACCCCAGGCACCGACTGGCGCCAGGTGCGCCAGCGGGTAGGCATGGTGTTCCAGAGCTACCACCTGTTCGGCCACATGAGCGTGCTGGACAACCTGCTGCTGGGCCCGCTCAAGGTGCAAAAGCGCGAGCGCGCCGAAGCCCAGGCCCAGGCCGAAGCGCTGCTGGCGCGGGTGGGCCTGCTGGACAAGCGCGATGCCTTCCCGCGGCAGCTGTCCGGCGGCCAGCAGCAACGCATCGCCATCGTCCGCTCGCTGTGCATGAACCCGCAGGTGATGCTGTTCGACGAAGTCACCGCAGCCCTCGACCCCGAGATGGTCAAGGAGGTGCTGCAAGTGATCCAGGGCCTGGCCCGGGACGGCATGACCCTGCTCATCGTTACCCACGAAATGGCCTTCGCCCGCGCGGTGGCCGACCGCATTGTGTTCATGGAGGCCGGCAGGATCCTTGAACAGAACCACCCCGAGCGCTTCTTCACCCAACCGCAGACCGCACGCGCGCAGCAGTTCCTGGAGAAATTCTCTTTCGTCGAAAGCCTGCCCAAGACACTGCACAAGGAACTGTCATGAACACCGCACCCTTTGCCAAACTGCTCGCTCCACTGCTTGGCCTGGCCCTGCTGGCCGGCTGCAACAAGGCCGATGAGCCGGCCAAGCCCGCTGCCGCCTCGCCCGCCACCAGCTACCTGGAAACCATCAAGGCCCGCGACAAGCTGATCGTCGGCGTGTTCACCGACAAGCCGCCGTTCGGCTTCGTCGATGAGAGCGGCCGCTACGTCGGCTTCGACACCGACATCGGCCGGCGTTTCGCCAAGGACTTGCTGGGCGACGAGAACAAGGTCGAGTTCGTCGCCGTCGAGCCCGCCAGCCGCATCCCCTTCCTGCAGAGCGACAAGGTCGACCTGATCCTCGCCAACATGACGGTCACCCCCGAGCGCAAAGAGGCGGTGGACTTCACCAACCCCAACCTGCGCGTGGCCGTGCAGGCCATCGTTGCCGACGGCAGCCCGGTGCAGAAGCTCGACGAGCTGGCCGACAAGACCATCATCGTCACCACCGGCACCACCGCCGACATCTGGCTGACCAAGAACCACCCGGACTGGAAGCTGCTCAAGTTCGAGAAGAACAGCGAGTCGCTGGCCGCCCTGGCCAATGGCCGTGGCGATGCCTATGCCCAGGACAACCTGATCCTGTTCAGCTGGGCCAAACAGAACCCGGGCTACCGTGTGCTGCCGCAACTGCTGGGCGAGGAAGCACCGATCGCCCCGGCGGTGAAGAAGGGCAATGCCGAGCTGCGCGACTGGGTGAATGCCGAGCTGGCCAAGCTGGGTGAGGAGAAGTTCTTGCTCAAGCTGTATGACCAGTACGTGCGCAAAGAGCTGAGCGACGACACCAAGCCCGAGAGCGTGATTGTCGAAGGGGGCAAGTGGCAGGGTTGATTTTCTGGTCTTGGGGCCGCTCTGCGGCCCAATCGCCGGCAAGCCGGCTCCCACATGGTCAGTGCCAGCCTCAAGCCATGCGCCTCACCTGTGGGAGCCGGCTTGCCGGCGAAAGGGCTGCGCAGCAGCCCCAGCGATATCAGCCGTTGCGCGGCAACCAGTTCAACAGGAAATCATTCACCACCCCCGGGTTCTCCAGGCTGGAGATGTGCCCGGCAAAGGGTATCTGCGCCGCCAGGCAGCCAATCAACCGCGCCATCTCGTTCGACTCCGCGGGCGGCCTGGGAATGTCCTGATCACCGCAGATCACGATGGTCCGATCCGCAGGCAGCTCGCCGAGGCGCGCCAGCAGATCCGGCCGCCCGAAGATCACCCGCCCCATCGGGTCCAGGCTTTCGCGGATGGCCTGGGCGCTGCTTGCCTTCAACCCCGCGCGGAACTGCTCGCGCACCTCAGGCACGGTTTCCCCGCCGGCATGGAAGAAGATCGGCACCACGATATCCAGCAGTGGGTCGGGGAAGGTGCCGGCGGCGCTGGCGGCATCCAGCAAACCGAAGTACTTCAGCCGGGTGGCCTCCGGCTCCGCCCCCAGGTAGGTATCCAGCAGCACCAGGCGATCGACCCGTTCCGGGTGTTCGATGGCCAGCTGCGCGCCCCACATGCCGCCGACCGACAGGCCGACCAGGTGGCACTTGGCGATATCCAGCGCGTCGAGCAGGGCCAGATGCTGGCGGCTCAAGGCGCTCATGTCGGTGGTGGTGGCCGGTGGCGCGGCGGAATCGCCGTGGCCCCACAGCTCGGGCACGATGACCCGGAAGTGCTTCGCCAGCGCGTCGATCTGCGGTTGCCACATGGCGGCCGACCACAGGTAGCTATGGCCGAGCAGGACGGGGAAGCCCTGGCCCTGGTCGACGTAGCTCATGCGCGCGCCGTCGATTTCGATGAAGTGTTTTTGCATGGGTTATCTCATGAATGGGGATAGCAAACTTGGACATCGTGACAAGGCCCTGTGGGAGCGGCGGTTCGCCGCTGCGATTTACCCGCGAACAAGGGCGAAGCCCTTGCCATGCCTTGCAGATCGAGCAGGCTGCTTCGCGGGTAAACCCGCTCCCACAGGGGCAAGGTTTTCACGATGGTCATCGCTCGGGCACCAACCGCAACGTGCTCTGCGCCGGGATCACCCCCATGCGCGCCTTGTGGTAGCGCCCCTCGATGTAATCCTCTGCCTGGTCGCCATAGTGCTTGTCGAACGGCACGCCGCTTTGCCCGACCGGGTTGATGGTCAAGGCCGCGCCGGCGTCGGCGAAGTCGATCACCCGCCGGGTGGAGGGGCCATAGGTGACCGGCCAGGGCGCCGGGCCGATCTTCGCCGACAGGTTGTTCGGCACCTCGTGGGTGCCCGGGGCGGCGAAGGGGCCAACGTTGAACAGCAGGTTCAGCGGCTTTTTCACTCCCAGCGGGTGGTTGTGGGTAAGGGTGTGGGCCTTGCCCCATTGCCAGCTGGCCGGGTCCTTGCCGAAGGTCTCGCCCAGGTGCTTGAGGCTGCGCTGCCAGGCCAGCCGCACGATGGCGCGGCGGTCGGTGTGTTCATTGCCGCCGCGCAGGTTCCACCAGGGTGAGGCTGGGTCGGCGGCCAGCCGCGGCAGGGCCGCGTCGATGGCACGGGTGCTGATCAGGATCGGGAACCAGGTATCGCCCAGCTCGTCATGCAGCGCGGCGAAAGCCAGTTCGTAGAGGAACTGGTTGAACAGCGTGGCGCTGGTGGAGTCCAGTGGGTAGTCGCCGCGCCAGGCGGCCAGCTGCTCCACCAGCTCTTTCTCTTCGTCCCCTTGGGCCACGCTGCGCAAGGTGCCCAGCAGCGGCGCCAGGGTGCGTGGGCCGTAGTCGCTGCTGGTGTCCAGCTGCAGGGCCTGGCTGTTCTGGGTGTCCCACTTGATGTCCGGGTTGTTCAAGTGGCGGTCCAGTTGGCGGCCGCGGTCGGCCAGGTTGTAGTAGCCGGGCACCGGCACCACCGCCGGTGGCTGGTAATTGGCCGAGACGATGTAGCCGCTGGCCGGGTTCTCCTGCTGCGGGTTGACGCTGAACGGGTAGAAGCCGGGCTTGTCGGCCTGGCCGCTGCTGCCGTCGAGGATAAACGCCGGGTTCACCCCGTCCGGGCGGATCGGCAGGCGCGCCGCCGCCCACCAGCCGATATCGCCCCGGGCGTTGGCCCAGACCAGGTTCAGCCCTGGCGCCTGCACCTTGGCTGCCGCTTCGCGCATCTTGCCCAGGGTGTCGGCGCGGTTGATCTGGTAGAAGCCTTCGAGGATCGGGTTATCGGTTTCCAGGAACGCCCACCACATGGCGATGGGCGCAGCGCCGGCGCTGTTGCCCAGCACCGTGTTGACGATCGGGCCGTGAGGCGAGCGGCGCAGGGTGAGGGGCACCGGCTGCTCGCCTTTGACGGCGATTTGCTGCTCGGTTTTTTCCAGGGGCTGCCAGCGGCCATCGACCATCACCTGCTCGGGGTTGGCCGGGTTGGTCTTTTCGGCGATCAGGTCGACGTCGTCGTTCTGGAACATGGTCAGGCTCCAGCCGAAGTCGCGGCTGTGGCCAAGCAGGGCGAACGGGTTGAGCGCCTGGAAGTAGCCGTACAGGTTGAAGCCCGGCGCTGACAGCTCGGCCTCGTACCACACCGCCGGCACCGCGAAGCTGATGTGCGGGTCGCCTGCCAGCAACGGGCGGCCGCTGCGGGTGCGGCTGCCGGCCACGGCCCAGGCGTTGCTGCCTTCGAACTGGGGGATGCCGGTCTCAATCAGGGCCTCGTGGCTGAGCCGTGCCAGCTGCTCCAGGCTGCGCCAGTCGGCGGCGGCCAGCGGCGTGGCGATGGCACCGTCGGGCTGCCAGTCGAGGTCGAAGATCTTCAGGTAATCGGCGCCGAGCTGGTCGCGGATATAGGTGAGCGCGGGCTCGGTGCGAAAGGCCGCAGCGAAGCTGTAGGCCAGGTAGCCGGCGATGCTCAGGGTGTCCTCGGCGGTGAATGGGCGCGGGGTGATGCCGAGCAGGTCGAACTCAATCGGCTTGGGATGGCTGGCCTGCCACTGGTTCACGCCATCGAGGTAGGCCTGCAAGGCTATCCAGGCCGGGGCCTGGCGGTCCTGGCGCTGCACCATCAGCGCGGCCTGCTCGCGGATGCGCAGGCTGCGGAACAGGGTGTCGGTGGGCAGCAATTTGTCGCCCAGCACCTCGGCCAGCTCGCCGCGGGCCAGGCGGCGCATGATCTCCATCTGGAACAGGCGGTCCTGGGCGTGCACGTAGCCCAGGGCACGGTACAGGTCATGCTCGTTCTGCGCCTGCAGGTGCGGTACGCCGCGTGCGTCATAACGGGCGGTGACCGGTGCTTGCAGCCCGGCAAGGGCCAGTTCGCCCTCGCGCTGGGGCTGCTTGCCCTGCACATACCAGTAACCGGTGCCGGCAGCGGCCACGGCAATCACCACGGCCAGCAGGGTCAGGCTGCGCTTCATCGAGACTCCTTGTGCACTCGAGCGAAAAATGTGGTCCGATCATCGGCGGATTCGCGCACTGAGCATAGCCCCAACAAGGAGTTTCCATGTCCCTCAGCGAAAAACAGAAAATGCTGCAAGGCCAGCTCTACCACGCTGGCTGCCCGGAACTTCAGGCCGAGCAGATCGCCAACAAGCACTGGATGCACCGCTACAACGCCAGCGTCGAGCTGCTCAACGAAGCCCGCCACGGGTTGCTGGTCGAGCACTTCGGCAGCGTCGGCGACGGTGTTGTGATCCGCCCGCCGTTCTATTGCGACTACGGCTACAACCTCAGTGTTGGCGCCAATACCTTCATGAACTTCAACTGCGTGATCCTCGACGTGCTGCCGGTGCGCATCGGCGCCGACTGCCAGATCGGCCCGGCGGTGCAGATCTACACCGCCGACCACCCACTCGACCCTGATCTGCGCCGCAGCGGCCTGGAAAGCGGGCGGCCGGTGACCATTGGCGACAACGTATGGATCGGCGGCGGGGCGATCATCCTGCCGGGGGTGAGCATTGGCGATAACGCCGTGGTCGGCGCCGGCAGCGTGGTCACCCGCGATGTGCCGGCGGGGGCGGTGGTGGTGGGTAACCCGGCGCGGGTGCGGGGCTGAAGCCAAAAAGCCCTGCGGTGTTGGCCGCAGGGCTTTGGGTCAGTCAGGTTTGAAGCCGGGTTTGCCGTTGGCTGCGCGCCATTCTTTGACGCGGTTGACGACGCCCTGTGGGCTGTCATCTGCACCCTCGCCGGGGTAGTAGATCAGGTCAGAGCCAATAGGGTTTTCGATGATTTCTTCGAATTTACAAACCAGATCATCTTGATATTGACCAAATGCCTTTCCATTGAGGCCAGAGCGGTTTTCGAAGAACTCTCCAATGAACGCTAGGAACTCGGCTTCTGTAAAATCTTCAAGTCGACTCTTGTTGATCATTCCTCACTCCTTTTGCTGTGGTGAGCGATGTGTTGATGAGGTGTCATGATGGTGATGTTATCCATGTCATATACCGCGCCACCTCTGGCTACTTCGGCAATGTGATGGAGCTCGAATGTACCTCGCTTCCCCGCACGTTCGGCTGCGGGAACATGGGGCGCGCTGCCTTCTTCCACTCTCTGTTGATTACTCAAGGTGAAGTGCTGTCTGAACTCTGGATCGGCCCCTACCTCCCTCCAAAACGCCTCCCGCAGCCTATCGAAACTACTGAACCTGCGACCCCTCAACTTATCCGCAATCCTTGCAGGAATCGGCGCGCCTTCTGGTGTGACTGCGGCCTCAAGAAAGCGATCCGGCGTCACCTGCCCGTTACCGCTGGCCACCCCGGCAATCTGCCGTGGGTCGCGGAACATCACGTAGATCGGCGCCATCCCCGCGTCGACCGGGAAGACGATCACGTAGTCGTCGGGCTGCTCATCCGGCAGGGCAGGGAAGGTGCGGATGTCGAGCTCGGGCGGTACCTGAATGAGGCCGTCGGTGTGCTTGCGCAGGTCCTCGACGATAGGCAGGCCTGGAATATGGCTGCCTGTCTCCGGGTCATAGCTGCTCAGCGTGCTGGGCGGTGTGGCCGGGTGCCAGAGCAGGGTGGCGCCGCCCGGGCCTTCGGCGGTGAAGCGATAGGCGCCTTGGTCGCTGTCCCATTCGGCCTGGCGTACCCGCACGTCGCGCTGCACGCTGCTGCCATCGGTAGCGGCCAGGTACACCACGGTCTCTGTGCCCGTGGGTACTGCGTTCATGCGTAGCGGCAGCTCCAGGGTCTGGCCGGCAAGACGGTTGGCGTCCAGTGTCTGGTCCGCGTCTGGGGTCAGCCAGGCCAGCGGTACGCTCACGCCCATGCGCTCGCCATTGCCCAGGCGCGTCGAGTAGAGCATCAACGGCGCGTAACGTGCGGCTGCCGCGACACCCTGGGCCAGCACATGGGTGGCGAGCCTTTGCAGCGCTTCGCCGAAGGCTTCCCACACTGGTTCAAAGTGCGCCACTGCGCCGCGCGAGCTGGCCAGTACCAAGGCGTGGCGGGTGCTGGAGGTCCAGGCCTCGAAGGTGACGGGCGTGTTGCTTGGCGTCTGTCCGTTGAGCATGGACAGGTGCATCTGCTCATCGAACGCGGCGTTGATGGCCTGCTGCGCCATCGCGCTCAGCCGGTTGGCGGCGTCGTGCTCAGCCGGCCAGGTGCTGCGGTGTGTGTCGCTCTCACGGATCAACTGGTCCTTGAGCGCCAGCAGTTCCAGCCTGCGTCCGTATGGCGTCGTTGGCCTCTCGGACATGAATGTGGAGTCGATGTCCTTGATTTCGATCTCAAGCGCTTGGGCGTTTCGCGGCGCTTCAACGATGCATTTATGCAGCTTTTCCCTGCACTGGGTCAGGTCAGAGGTCTCCCGCTCCAACTCACGGGCATGCACCATTGCGGTTTCTGCCACGATGTCGTCACGCTGGCGGTGCTGGAGCTTGGCCAGCAGCCTTTCGATTGAAACGGACGTGAGTTCCAGTTCGCGCTTGTTGTTGAAGAACCGGGAGAGGTTCTGTTCGATCTTGTGGATCTGGCGGTCCACCTGGTCGCGTTGTCGTGCCTTGAGCCTGGCGGTGGATAGCTTGGGGGCCAGGTCGGCGCGACGGCGGTGCAGCTGCGCGATCTGGTTCTCCAGGCGCATGGCCTCGTAGGCGGCACGATAAGCGCCAAGCCAGGCCTGGCGCGGTTCTGAAGAGGTCTTATGGCGCCGCGCCGCAGCGAGGAAAGCGTCGAAGCTGCGACGTACAGGATCACCGCGGTAAAAGCTGTTGGCTTGCTGGCGCGCTTGCTGCAGCTTTGCCTGGTAACTCGCCGTGACTTGCTCGACAGCCGAGATCTGGCGTTCGATAGCAGCGGTTTCGCTCAGCCCGGACAGCGGCCCGGCATGGGCCGCGATGGCCTTGTCGAGTTGCTCGTCCTGGGTGGCCAGCAGGCGTGCATGTTCGGTGTGGACCTGCTGCTTGTCCAAGTCGAACTGTTTGACCAGGTGGAACGTCAGATGGCCTGGGCGGAACGTCGATACCAGGTTTGTCGGATGGACAGTTGGATGCCTCCCGGAACTCGCTCGCGGCGAACGGTATTCCTCTTCGAGAACTTCAACGATTTGGGTGGGTTTGATTTCGATGGGCATACAGTGCTCCTTGTGCTGTATGCCGCTACGCTAGAGATCCTCCCGGGTTGCTCTGCGGTAGATGATTATCGATGGCTGTCCATCTGCCAGGGGCAATAGCACCCTATTGCCAGGGTGTTGGAGGCTTGCACAGCCCGGCCCTCCATGAGTGCCTTGAGTACAGGTTCGATGAAGCTGTTGCTCGAATTGCACACCGCGCCTTCGCTGTAGGGGCCGAAGTAGGCCAGGTCGCCGTTGCGGTCCCAGATCGCCACGGCGGGGGTGGCCGGCAGCTGTTCGCTGCCGGGTAGCTCGGCCAGGGGTTTGAGCGCAGCGAGGTTGGCGGGTAGCTGGCCGTGGCTGCCGGGCCGTTGCACCACGTGGAAGCTGACCCCCTGCGGGGCAAAGTGTTCGACCAGTTCGCCCAGGTGCTGCTGGTTGCCGACGTTGCACGGGCAGGCCGGGTCCCAGAAGTGCACCACGCGGATCGGGCCGGGCCCGGCCAGTTCGGGCGGCAGGCGCAGCTGGCTGCCGTCGAACAGTGTGGCCTGGTTGTCGAAGGGGCGCAGGTAGCGGGCCTGGAAGCTGTCGTAGGCCCACCACAGGGCGGCGGCGCAGAGCAGGGCGGCGAGGGCGCCGAGCAATGACTTGGAATTTGGGATGGGCATGGGCTGTCTGCAGCGCTTATGAGCAACGCATGCCGCCTGTGGGAGCGGGTTTACCCGCGAATGCGGCAGTGGCAGCACCAGTGCATTCGCGGGTAAACCCGCTCCCACAAGGGAGGCATGCCGCCCGTTGAATGGTGTTGCAGCTTGCCATGACATCAAGCAGACCTGAATATCCCAGATCAATACTCGCCTCGTTGTGGATGTACCGATGCCTGCCGCTTTCCAGCCCGACCTGTTGCGCGCCAGCCTGGCGCCGCTTGCCGAACGTCAACCGCTGTCCGCTCAAGCCCGCGACTACCAGCGCTTCTACGGCCTGGACCTGGGCGTGCCGAGCTGGCTTGGCGGCTTTTGCGCGGCGGGGTTCGAGCTGGTCGGCCAGGCCTGGCTGCCCGCCCAGCCGGTGGCGACGCTGTTCCTGCTGCACGGCTACTACGACCACATGGGCCTGTACCGGCATGTCATCGCGTGGGCATTGGCGCAGGGCTATGTGGTGATCAGCTGTGACCTGCCAGGGCATGGGCTGTCCAGCGGCGAGCGGGCCAGCATCGATGACTTCGCCCTCTACCAGCAGGCCCTCGACGCGCTGTTCGAGCAGGCGCGCCAGCTCGAGCTGCCGCACCCCTGGCACCTGTGCGGGCAAAGCACGGGCGGTGCGATCGTGGTCGATCACCTGTTGCATTGCGCCGGGCAGAGCCCGGCCGATGGTGAGGTGATCTTGCTGGCACCACTGGTGCGCCCGCGCGCCTGGGGCTGGTCGAAGCTGAGCTACCGGGTGCTGCGCCACTTCGTCAACGGCATCGAGCGACGCTTCAGCGAGAACACCAACGACCCGGCGTTCCTGCCGTTCCTGGAGGCCGACCCGCTACAGCCACGGCGCCTGCCGACCGCCTGGGTCGGGGCATTGATGAAATGGGTAAGGCGCATCGAGGCCGCGCCGCAGAGCGCGCGGCGGCCATTGATCGTGCAGGGGGAGGCGGATGCCACGGTGGATTGGCCGTACAACCTCAAGGTGCTCAAGGCCAAGTTCGCCGAGCCGCAGATCCTGATGCTGCCCGAGGCCCGGCACCACCTGGCCAACGAGCTGCCGGGCATCCGCCAGCGCTACTTCGACTTCATTGGCCAGCGCCTGGGCTGATCAGTTCAGGTCGTTGGCGTTCTGGCCCACGGCGAGGGCGGCGCGCACCGCGCTTACCGCTGCTTTGTAGTAGGCCTGGCCGTCCGGCGACTCGGCGAAGGTGGAGAACTGTTCCAGCTCGGCGTCCGACAGGTCGCGATAGACATACAGCAGGGTGTTGTCGAGGTCTTCGCCGACCTGGTTCATCAGGCGCTGGCGTTGGCCGTCGAGCAGGCTCTGCGTCTGACCGCCACCGAACAGGCCGGGGATCATCGAGCTTAGGCTGTCGGCGGCCACTCCGGCGATGGCCAGGCTGACTTCCGCGCCGGCCTCGCGCGCGGGCAGCGCCTGCGCCAGGTGGCCGATGATCAGCTGACGATTGTCGCTGGCCTGGATCTTCGGCAGGCCCTTGGCGTTCTTGGCCAACTGGTCCTTGCGCGTGGCCAGCAGCTCGGCGGCCACCACCTTGCGCCCCAGCGGCGACTGGAAGAAGGCCAGGGCCGGTGCCGGGTTCTTGAGGGTGCTGCGCAACTGCGCCTGGGCGCGGCGGTCCATGGCCTGGGCCTGGAAGCGCTGGTTGCTGTTGTTGACCAGCGCCTGGTAAACCGCAGGCGGCAAGCTGTTGCGGTAGCGCTGCTGGGCGGCGCTCACGGCATCGTTGAAATGGGCGCGCTGGTCGGGCCAGCCGGCGGCCTTGTACAGCTGATCGAGGTTGTCTGCCCAGACAGGCATGGTGCAGATCATCAGCAGAAGCAGGGAAAACAGACGGCGCATTCAGGACTCCTGTCGTCAGGCCGCCATTGTCCTTGGCATGGCGGGGCTTTGTCGAGTCGCCAGGGGCGCTTCCTGACCAAGTGGCGCTGTGCGCGGGCAGGCCGAATGGCTATGATGCGCCATGCACAATCCTTGCGAACATCCCATGCTGTCGGCAATCGTCGACGACCTGGCCACCCGTGGCTGGTCGCAGCAAACCCTCTTTCTACCCGACGGGCTGTCGCGTCAGCTCGCGCTCGAGTGCCGGCGCCGTTATGCCGAAGGCGAACTCAACCCTGCCGGGGTGGGGCGCGGCGCCGCGCAGGAAGTGCGCGAGGCGATCCGTGGCGACCAGATCCAGTGGATCGACCCTGGTGAATCCGAGGCCTGCGACCAATACCTGGGGGCCATGGACAGCCTGCGCCAGGCCATCAACCAGGGGTTGTTCCTCGGGCTCGAGGATTTCGAGTGCCACTTTGCCCTGTACCCGCCGGGGGCCTTCTACCGCCGCCATCTGGATCGCTTTCGCGACGACGACCGGCGTACCGTCTCTGCCGTGTTCTATCTCAATGAAGGCTGGCAGCCGGACGATGGCGGGCAGTTGCGCATGTTCCTCGACGGCGATGTCGAGCATGACGTGCAGCCGATCGCCGGCAGCCTGGTGGTGTTCCTTTCTGGCGCCATTCCCCATGAAGTCCTCCCGGCCGGGCGCGAGCGCCTGTCGCTGACGGGCTGGTTCCGCCGCCGTGGCAATGACCCGTTCTGAGTTGCCGAAAGTCCTGGTCAGCGCCTGCCTGCTGGGCCAGCCGGTGCGCTACGACGGGCGTGCCAGCGGCCACCCCGACCTGCTGCAGCGCTGGCAGGCCGAGGGCCGAGTAGTACCGCTGTGTCCGGAAGTGGCCGGCGGCCTGCCGACACCCCGCCCTGCAGCGGAGATCCCGGGCGGGCAGGGTGGCCAGGTGCTGGATGGGCAGGCCCAGGTGCGCACGGCCAACGGCGAGGATGTCAGCGCGGCGTTCATGGCCGGAGCGCAGCGGGCGTTGGAGCTGGTGCGCCGGCATGGCATCCGAGTGGCGGTGCTCAAGTCCGGCAGCCCATCGTGCGGTAACCGGCAGACCTACGACGGCACTTTCACCGGGGTGAAAGTAGCGGGCGAGGGCGTTACCACGGCGTTGTTGCGGCGTGAAGGGGTGCAGGTGTTCAGCGAGCTGGAGTTGAGCGAGGCCGAACGGGCGCTGGCAAGCCTGTTGTAGGCGCCAGCGTCAGCAGGGGCTCACTTCTGCGCTTGGCTCTGCAGCCATTTCTGTTCAAGCGCTGCCAGCCGGCCATCGCTCTCGATCCGCTTCAGGGCATTGTTCACGGCGCTTTCGAAGGCCGGGTTGCCTTTCTGGAAGGGGATCACCAGGTGCGGGGTACTGAATGGCTGGCTGGTTACCAGTTCAGGGTCCAGTGCCTGTTCGGGTTGAGGCTTGTTGAAGGCGATGTCGTACTTGCCGCTGACGACACCCGGCAAAACATCTTCAGCCGTGGCTTCCACGAACTCGGCACGCACATCCAGCTCTTTGGCCAGGGCCTGGCCCAGCTCGATTTCGAAGCCGGTCAGGTGCTGGTCTTCTTTAAGCACATAGGGCGGCGTGTCGCTCAACACGGCAATGCGCAGTTCGCCACGGTCGTTGATTTCGTCGATCAGTTCGGCCTGGGCCAGTGGGCAGAACAGTACTGCCAGCAGTACGCCAATGGTCAAACGCATGAAAGCCCCTTATTTGTATGGCAGATGAATGTCATTCGCCGCAGCTTGTTCCTCGCCCGGTCGAACGCAGCCTATGACCCCAGGACCTGGGTAATGTTTAACGCCACTGCAACTATTTCTGTAGCGTTTTTCTGAACCTTCGCCGGCGCAGATGAACTATGGTGAATTACCGCTTTGCTTCGTTTTAGTGATAGCGGTCAATTGAAGTGAATGAAAGGAGATGTGAATGAAAAGCCTATTTTCGCGTGCTGCCGTTGCCGGGCTGTTGATGGGGGCGTCGGTATTCGCCAGTGCCGCGGATGCACTGAAGAGTGAGCAGCCACCGGAAGGCGCCAAGGTCTTCATCGTTTCCCCCGCCGACGGCGCCACGGTCGACAAGACCTTCACCGTCAAGTTCGGCATCGAGGGTATTGCCCTCAAGCCTGCCGGTGACCAGACCGCGCACAGCGGCCATCACCACCTGCTGGTGGATGTCGACAAGGCGCCGGTGGCTGACATGCCGCTGCCGACCAGCCTGATGCCCGAGAACAATGCCCCGTTGCCGGCCGGCCCGCAGGTGCTGCACTTCGGCAAGGCGCAGACCGAGGCGACCATTACCCTCACCCCGGGCAAGCACACCCTGCAACTGGTGCTGGGCGACAAGTACCACGTGCCGTTCAAGCCGAGCGTCGAGTCGCAGAAGATTACCGTCAACGTCAAGTAAGGCCGGCGCGGGCCCTGTAGGAGTAACTGTCTTGCACTGCCTGCGTTTAACTCAGCCCCCACAGTTACAACGTTTGGTGTCAAAGCGGCGCGCATCCTGTGGGAGCGGGTTTACCCGCGAACACCGGCAGAGCCGGTGCCATCCAACGCGCCGCCTGCTTCGCGGGTAAATCGCAGCGGCGAACCGCCGCTCCCACACAATTGGATTTGCAAGGCCGCTCCTACAAAGACAGTCGCGTCCACAGGATCGAATGCAAATCGCCAATAAAAAAGGGAGGCCACCAGGGCCTCCCTTTTTCATGCAGCCAGCAAACTTAGAACAGTACGCGCGAGCGGATAGTGCCTTTGACGTGCTGCAGTTTTTCCTGGGCCAGGTCCGAGTACTCGGCGTCGACGTCGATAACCACGTAACCGACTTTCTCGTCGGTCTGCAGGAACTGACCGGAGATGTTGATACCGTTTTCGGCGAACACTTTGTTGATTTCGCTGAGCACGCCCGGGATGTTCTCGTGGATGTGCAGCAAGCGGTGCTTGCCTGGGTGCGCCGGCAGGGCCACTTCAGGGAAGTTGACCGACGACACGGAAGTACCGTTGTCGCTGTACTTGACCAGCTTCTCGGCCACTTCCAGGCCGATGTTGGCCTGGGCTTCGGCGGTGGAACCACCGATGTGCGGGGTCAGGATCACGTTGTCCAGGCCACGCAGCGGGCTTTCGAACTCTTCATCGTTGGAGCGCGGCTCGACCGGGAACACGTCGATGGCGGCGCCGATCAGGTGCTTGTCCTTGATCGCGGCGGCCAGGTGATCCAGCTCGACCACGGTGCCACGGGCGGCGTTGATCAGGATCGAACCCTTCTTCATCGCGCGGATTTCCTTCTCGCCGATCATCCACTGGGTGGATGGCAGCTCGGGAACGTGCAGCGAGACGATGTCGGCCAGGCCCAGCAGTTCGTTCAGGCTGGTGATCTGGGTGGCGTTGCCCAGCGGCAGCTTGGTCAGCGGGTCGTAGAAGTAGACCTGCATGCCCAGGCTCTCGGCCAGTACCGACAGTTGGGTGCCGATCGAGCCGTAGCCGACGATGCCCAGCTTCTTGCCACGGATCTCGAAGGAGTTGGCCGCGCTCTTGATCCAGCCGCCACGGTGGCAGGAAGCGTTCTTCTCAGGGATGCCGCGCAGCAGCAGGATGGCTTCGGCCAGCACCAGTTCGGCGACCGAACGGGTGTTGGAGTAGGGTGCGTTGAACACCGCGATGCCGCGCTCGCGGGCTGCGCCCAGGTCGACCTGGTTGGTGCCGATGCAGAAACAGCCGACCGCGACCAGTTTCTTCGCGCAGTCAAAGACCTCTTCGGTCAGTTGGGTGCGCGAGCGGATGCCAATGAAGTGGGCATCGGCGATCTTTTCCTTCAGCTCTGCGTCCGGCAGCGAGCCGGTGAGGTACTCGATGTTGCTGTACCCGGCAGCCTTGAGGATATCCACCGCATTCTGGTGGACGCCTTCAAGAAGAAGGAACCTGATCTTGCTCTTGTCGAGAGAAGTCTTGCTCATCTGCGTAAACCTGTATCCCGGAGAAAAATGGCGAGGGGGGTTGAAGCGGCGCGGCGTCGGCCTTAGCACGAACAACGGGAGGGCTATGCTAGCATACGCGACTCAATCTGAGCTTATCCCGACAGGTGAAGAGTACTCAGGGTGACTATGAATAAGTCGAGGGTTCCAGTGATGACCCAGCCTGCATTGATTGAAGAGCTGATGACCCTGGTCGACCCAGGCAAGGTGCTTACCGACCCGGCCTCGCTCGACGCCTATGGCAAGGACTGGACCAAGCATTACCCGCCCGCGCCGAGCGCCATCGTTTTCCCCAAGACCACCGAGCAAGTGCAGGCCATCGTCGCCTGGGCCAACCGGCACAAGGTCGCCCTGGTGCCGTCAGGCGGGCGCACTGGCCTGTCGGGTGCCGCGGTCGCGGCCAACGGCGAAGTGGTGGTGGCCTTCGACAACATGAACCAGATCCTCGCCTTCAATGAGTTCGACCGCACCGTGGTCTGCCAGCCGGGCGTGATTACCCGCCAGTTGCAGCAGTTCGCCGAGGACCAGGGCCTGTACTACCCGGTGGATTTCGCCTCCAGCGGCTCCAGCCAGATCGGCGGCAATATCGGCACCAACGCCGGCGGCATCAAGGTCATTCGCTACGGCATGACCCGCAACTGGGTCGCCGGGCTGAAGGTGGTCACCGGCAAGGGCGAACTGCTCGAGCTCAATAAAGACCTGATCAAGAACGCCACCGGCTACGACCTGCGCCAGCTGTTCATCGGCGCCGAAGGCACGCTGGGCTTTGTGGTCGAGGCAACCATGCGTCTGGACCGCGCGCCGCGCAACCTCACGGCGATGGTGCTGGGCACGCCGGATTTCGATGCGATCATGCCGGTGCTGCACGCCTTCCAGGGCAAGCTGGACCTCACCGCGTTCGAGTTTTTCTCCGATAAAGGCCTGGCCAAGATCATGGGCCGTGGCGATGTGCCCGCGCCCTTCGCGACGGACTGCCCGTTCTATGCCTTGCTGGAGTTCGAAGCTAGCACCGAGCAGGTGGCCAACGAAGCGCTCGCCACCTTCGAGCACTGCGTCGAGCAGGGCTGGGTACTGGACGGGGTGATGAGCCAGAGCGAGACGCAGCTGAAGAACCTGTGGAAGCTGCGCGAATACCTGTCCGAGACCATCTCCCACTGGACCCCGTACAAGAACGACATCTCGGTCACCGTGTCGAAGGTGCCGGCGTTCCTGCGCGATATCGATGCCATCGTCGCCGAGCACTACCCGGATTACGAAGTGGTCTGGTACGGCCACATCGGCGACGGCAACCTGCACCTGAACATTCTCAAGCCCGAGCACATGAGCAAGGACGACTTCTTCGCCTCGTGCACCAAGGTCAACAAGTGGGTGTTCGAGATCGTCCAGCGCTACCAAGGCTCGATCTCCGCCGAGCACGGCGTGGGCATGACCAAGCGTGATTACCTGGGCTACAGCCGCTCGCCGGATGAAATTGCCTGCATGAAGGCGATCAAGGCGGTGTTCGACCCGAACGGCATCATGAATCCGGGTAAGATCTTCGCTCCCGAATAAAAAGCAGTGTTCACAGGAGTCGGCCATGAGTTACCAGCACCAGTACGTAGACGGCACGCGCATCCACTTCCCGCTGGGCAAGGTGGTGTGCATCGGTCGCAACTACGCCGAACATGCCAAGGAACTGGACAACCCAATCCCCAGCGAGCCGCTGCTGTTCATCAAGCCGGGCAGTTGCGTGGTGCCGCTGGAGGGCGGTTTCAAGATCCCGACCGAGCGCGGTTCGGTGCACTACGAGGCGGAAATCGCCGTGTTGCTGGGCAAGTCGCTGTCGCCCCACCCAACCGAAGAGGAAGTGCTCGACGCCATTTCCGGCTTCGCCCCGGCGCTGGACCTGACCCTGCGCGACCTGCAGGCCAAGTTGAAGGAAAAGGGCCTGCCGTGGGAGCTGTGCAAGAGTTTCGACGGCGCTTGTGTGCTGCCGCCGTTCGTTTCGGCGGGTACCTTCGAGGACCTCAGCGACATCGGCATCCGCCTGACCATCAATGGCGAAGTGCGCCAGGACGGCAACAGCGCGCTGATGCTCAACCCGATCGTGCCGATGATCCAGCACATGGCGGCGAACTTCTCGCTGCAGGCGGGCGACGTGATTCTCACCGGCACCCCGGCGGGCGTGGGGCCGTTCAATGTCGGTGACGAGCTGGTCCTGGAACTTCCGGGCGTCAGCCGGTTCGAAGGCCGCGTGCTCTGACTGCGTAGGCGCGACGGCAGCCCTGCTGCCGTCGTGTGGCCATCACCTGATGGCGTTTGTCGTTTTTTTCACAAACGATCCGGATAATGCGCAGTTTCGTGTTCATTTGCCGACGTTAAGGAAGACATTACGGCTCATCATCAGGACCCCGCCAATGGCTATCCCGTCCACCGCTCCTGTTCCGCCCACCCGTAAACGTCACGCGCTGCTGCGTTGGCCGGCCTGGCTCGCTGCCCTGGCGTTGATCGGCTATGGCCTGGCCGTGGCCATGCACTGGGATGACCGAGGGCTGCTGTGGATAAAGGAACGCTTCGAGACCCAGGCCGAACGCCAGGAAAGCATCTGGCTGCCGGACTATGTGGTGGACATCGACGCCAAACCGCTACCGGGCATGGAGCGGGACGAGGCCTCTGACCTGGCGTACAGCCCGCACACCCGCACCCTGTTCGCGGTGATGGGCAAGCACCCCTTCCTGGTCGAGTTGACGCTTGAAGGCGATGTGCTGCGCAAGATGCCGCTGGTAGGTTGGTCGAACCCGGAAGGCGTAGCGGTGCTGGAGGATGGCCAGATCGCCATCGTCGATGAGCGCAACCATGACCTGACCCTGGTCAAGGTGGACGCCAGTACCACGTCGCTGAACCGCGCCGACTTCCACAGTTACAACCTGGGCGATGAAGGTAAAGGCAACAAGGGCTTCGAAGCGGTGGTCTGGGACTCGATGCGCCAGCGCCTGGTGATTGGCGAGGAGCGGCCGCCGCAGCTGTACATCTGGAGCACCGATGGGCGCAGCCCGCTGAAGGGCGACAAGCAGCCGCTGGCCAGTGACGAACTCGACCTGCGCAACCTCTCGGCGCTGGGTGTCGACCCCCGCACCGGCCACCTGCTGGTGCTGTCGGCGGACTCCAACATGCTGCTTGAACTCGACGAAAAGGGTGAGCAGGTCAGCTTCATGACCCTGCTCGGCGGTTTCAATGGCCTCAAGGACCGCATCCCCCGGGCAGAGGGCGTGGCCATGGACGAGCAGGGCAACCTGTATTTTGTCAGCGAGCCCAACTTGTTCTATCGCTTCAAGAAGCACTGACGCGCTCAGGGGAGCACTACGCTGGCATTAAGCTTTGCTTCAGTTGGTCGTGGTTAGATTCGTGCTCATTTTGCCGAGTTTGCCCCCATGCGCCTTAGCCGCCGTCTGATTTGTGCTGTCACCGCCTCTGTTCTGCTGCTTTTCGCCGGCGTGGCAGGGCACGAGTTCCGCCTGTTCGAGCGCGGCTGGTTCAACCTCAAGACCTGGTGGCAGCCCGCGCAACAGAGCATGGGCCTGGACCGTTACCAGGTGGTGCTCGAGGCCCAGCCTGTCGCCGGGCTGGACGACGATATCTCGGCGCTGACCTACGATCCCGACCGCAAGAGCCTGTTCACCGTTACCAATGCCAAGTCCGAGCTGATCGAGTTGTCGCTGGACGGGCGCATCCTGCGCCGAATTCCGCTGACCGGCTTCGGCGACCCCGAAGCGGTGGAGTATGTAGGCCCCAGCACCTATGTGATCACCGATGAGCGCCAGCAGCGCTTGATCCGTGTGCGCCTGGATGACGACACCCTGTTCCTCGATGCCAACGACGCCGAGCAGCTCAGCCTGGGGATCGGCCTCAATGGCAACAAGGGCTTCGAGGGGCTGGCCTATGACTCGGCAGGCAAGCGCCTGTTCGTGGCCAAGGAGCGGGACCCGATGGTGATCTACGAGGTGCATGGCTTTCCCCATGACAACCCCGACAAACCCTACGCCGTGCATGTGGTGCAGGACCGCAAGCGTGACCGGCGGTTGTTCGTGAGGGATCTGTCGAGCCTGCAGTACGACGAACGCAGTGGGCATCTGCTGGCGCTGTCGGACGAGTCGCGGCTGGTGCTGGAACTGGACGTGAAGGGCAGGCCGCTGAGCACGATGTCATTGCGCAAAGGCTTCCAGGGCTTGCAGCAGACCGTGCCGCAGGCAGAGGGGATCGCCATGGATGACGCCGGGACCCTTTACCTGGTCAGTGAGCCGAACCTGTTCTATGTGTTCAAGCAGCCGGCCAACTGAATGCCTAGAAGGCCTCATCGCCGGCAAGCCGGCTCCCACAGGGTTCGTAGCGGCCTTTGTGGGAGCTGGCTTGCCAGCGATTCGAGGGCATGGCCCTCGCGAGGTTTACTCAGCCTTGAGGGTTTTCACGCCTTCAGCGGTACCCAGCAACAGCACATCCGCCGGGCGCGCCGCGAACAGGCCGTTGGTGACCACGCCGACAATGGCGTTGATCTGGCTTTCCAGCGCCACCGGGTCGGTGATCTGCAGGTTGTGCACATCGAGGATGACGTTGCCGTTGTCGGTAAGCACGCCCTCGCGGTACACCGGGTCGCCGCCCAGCTTGACCAGCTGGCGCGCCACATGGCTGCGGGCCATGGGGATGACTTCGACCGGCAGCGGGAAGGCGCCCAGTACCGGTACCAGCTTGCTGGCGTCGGCGATGCAGATGAAGGTCTTGGCCACGGCCGCAACGATCTTCTCGCGGGTCAGGGCCGCGCCGCCGCCCTTGATCAGGTTGAGGTGGGCGTCGCTTTCGTCGGCGCCATCCACGTAGAACTCCAGCTCGCTGACGCTGTTCAGCTCATAGACCGGGATGCCATGGCCCTTCAGGCGCTGCGCGGTGGCCTCGGAGCTGGCGACGGCGCCGTCGAAGGCGGTCTTGTGCTGGGCCAGGGCATCGATGAAGAAGTTGGCGGTAGAGCCGGTGCCGACACCGACGACGCTCTTTTCATCAAGCTTCGGCAGGATGAGGTCGACGGCGGCCTGGGCAACGGCCTGTTTGAGTTGGTCCTGGGTCATGCGGGCTCCGGGAGGGGCTGGGCGGAAATCGAAAGGGGCCTAGTATAACGGCTCGCGCGGCTTTGCTGTGGTCGCCCGACGTAGCGCTGCGGTAGACTCCCAGGCCTTGTCCCGCGGCCCAGTGATGCTTTCCCGATGCTCGAACAGTACGTCAAGAAGATCCTCACCTCGCGCGTCTACGACGTTGCCGTCGAAACCCCGCTGCACAGCGCCGGCCAGCTGAGCAAGCGGCTAGGAAACACGGTGCTGCTCAAGCGCGAAGACCTGCAGCCGGTGTTCTCGTTCAAGATCCGTGGGGCGTACAACAAGCTGGCGCAGCTGAGCGCGGAGGAGCTGGCCCGTGGCGTGGTTACCGCGTCGGCCGGCAACCACGCCCAGGGCGTGGCCCTGGCCGCCCGTGAGCTGGGCATCAAGGCCACCATCGTGATGCCCAAGACCACCCCGGAGATCAAGATCGAAGGCGTGCGTTCGCGCGGCGGCAAAGTGGTGCTGCATGGCGACTCCTTTCCCGAGGCGCTGGCCTATTCGCTGAAGCTGGTCGACGAGAAGGGCTTCGTCTATATCCACCCCTATGACGACCCGCACACCATCGCCGGCCAAGGCACGGTGGCCATGGAGATCCTGCGCCAGCACCCGGGCCGGCTTGACGCGATCTTCGTCCCGGTCGGCGGCGGCGGCCTGATCGCCGGCATCGCCGCCTACGTGAAGTACCTGCGCCCGGAGATCAAGGTGATCGGCGTCGAGCCGGACGATTCCAACTGCCTGCAGGCCGCCATGGCTGCCGGCGAACGCGTGGTGCTGCCGCAGGTCGGGCTGTTTGCCGACGGCGTGGCGGTGGCGCAGATCGGCCAGCACACCTTCGACATCTGCCGTCATCATGTGGATGAAGTGATTACCGTCAGCACCGATGAGATCTGTGCGGCAATCAAGGATATCTACGACGATACCCGCTCGATCACCGAACCTGCCGGCGCACTGGGCGTGGCCGGGATCAAAAAGTACGTCGAACTCAAGGGCGTGACCGGGCAGACCCTGGTGGCCATCGACTCCGGCGCCAACGTCAATTTCGACCGCCTGCGCCACGTCGCCGAGCGCGCCGAACTGGGCGAGAAGCGCGAGGCGATCATTGCCGTGACCATCCCCGAGCGCCCGGGCAGCTTCAAGGCCTTCTGCGAGGCCATCGGCAAGCGCCAGATCACCGAGTTCAACTACCGCAAGCACACCTCGGACGAGGCGCACATCTTCGTTGGCGTGCAGACCCATCCGGACACCGACCCGCGTGCGGCACTGGTGCAGCAGTTGACCGAGCAAGGCTTCCCGGTCATCGACCTGACCGACAACGAGCTGGCCAAGCTGCATATTCGCCACATGGTCGGCGGCCACTCGGCCGGGGCCAGCGATGAGATCGTGCTGCGTTTCGAATTCCCCGAACGGCCGGGTGCACTGTTCAACTTCCTCAACAAGCTGGGCGGGCGCTGGAACATCTCGATGTTCCACTACCGCAACCACGGCGCCGCCGATGGCCGCGTGGTGGCGGGGCTGCAGGTGCCGGAAGACGAGCGTCACCTGGTGCCGGAGGCGCTGGCCAAGATTGGCTACCCGTATTGGGACGAGACCGAGAACCCGGCTTACCGGCTGTTTTTGGGGTAACTGGCTAAGCTGGGCGTAGGAGCCCTTCGCGGGTAAACCCGCTCCCACAGGCCATCCTTGAAACTGTGGGAGCGGGTTTACCCGCGAAGAGGGCAGCGCAACAAGGCCTGCTGAAGGACACCTTTGAAATGGAACACCTGACCACCCTCAAGACCCTGCACATCCTCGCCACCGCGCTGCTGTTGCTCGGCGCGCTGGGCCTGGCGATCTGGACCGGCTACGCCCGTCGCAAAGGCGATGCCGAGGCCTACGCCAAACTGCTGCGCCGGCCGCTGGTGTTTGTCTGGCTGCTGATGGGCCTGAGCCTGGTGAGCATGCCGTTCACTGGCTGGTGGCTGGTGCACCTGGTGGGTTGGCCGCTGGGGCAGACCTGGGTGCTGGCGTCCAGCGTCATCTATACCGTTGGCGCGTTTGCGCTGTGGTGGCTGCTGGTGCGCTTGAACCGGCTGCGCAAGGCCGAAGTGGTGGGGTTGAAGTTCACCCTGGCGCTGGCGGTGTTCAGCGGCGTGTGCTTCCTGTCCATCGCCGGGCTGATGGGCGCGAAGCCGGTCTAGGCCCTTTTGGGGCTGCCTTGCAGCCCAATCGCCGGCAAGCCGGCTCCCACAAGGATCGGGTTTGCACTTCCCCTGTGGGAGCCGGCTTGCCGGCGATTGGGCCGCAAAGCGGCCCCGGCATACTCAAGCCCTCAACGAAATCACCGGCCACCCGCGCCGCTGCGCCTCGGCCCGCAGCTTCGGGTCAGGATCCACCGCCACGGCATGGGTCACCTGCTCCAATAGCGGCAGGTCGTTCATCGAATCGCTATAGAAGCAGCTGTCTTCCAGGTCGAAGCCGTTCTCCAGCATCCAGCGGTTCAGCCGCGTCACCTTGCCTTCACGGAAACAGGGTATATCGGTACTGCGCCCGGTATAGCGCCCGTCCTGCGTTTCGCATTCGGTCGCCAGCAGCACGCGCACGCCCAGGCGGCGGGCGATGGGCGCGGTGACGAAGCGGTTGGTGGCAGTGATGATCACCAGCTGGTCGCCGGCCTCGCGGTGCTGCTGCAGCAACGCCAGGGCCTTGGGCAGGATCATCGGTTCGATGCAGTCGCGCATGAACTCGCGGTGCCATTGCGCAAGCTGTGCAGGTTCGGTGGCGGCAAGGATTTCCATGGAGAAGGCCAGGTAGGCCTGCAAGTCCAGGCTGCCGTGCAGGTAGTCCTGATAGAAGGCATCGTTGCGTGCCTTGTACGCGACCGGGTCGAGGATGCCCCGTTCGCACAGGTAGTCACCCCAGGCGTGGTCGCTGTCGCCACCGAGGAGGGTATTGTCCAGATCGAATAAAGCCAGGCGCATGGGAATGTCTCGCAGAAGCCCTCGGGAAGCCCCGCACAATACGGAGTTTTCACCTCGCTGCACATAAGCTTGGCGGGCGCGTTGCTGCGCTCGCAAGCTTTGTGGAACAATGCCGCGACATGCGTTTGCGAGGTTGCTGCCGTGATCGACCCGGATGGTTTTCGCCCCAATGTCGGGATCATTCTTACGAATGATGCCGGGCAGGTGCTATGGGCTCGGCGGATCAACCAGGATGCCTGGCAGTTTCCCCAGGGTGGTATCAACCCTGACGAGACGCCGGAAGACGCCCTGTACCGCGAGCTGAATGAAGAAGTCGGCCTTGAGCGCGACGATGTGGAAATTCTTGCCTGCACCCGTGGCTGGTTGCGTTATCGTTTACCCCAGCGCCTGGTGCGCACCCACAGCCAGCCGCTGTGCATCGGCCAGAAGCAAAAGTGGTTCCTGCTGCGCCTTGTGAGCAATGAGCAACGGGTGCGCATGGACCTGACTGGCAAACCGGAATTCGACGGCTGGCGTTGGGTCAGCTACTGGTATCCGCTGGGCCAGGTGGTGACATTCAAGCGCGAGGTCTACCGACGCGCCCTGAAAGAGCTAGCCCCGCGCCTGCTGACGCGCGACTGACGACGGAGTCCGACCCCGAGCCATGCTCAATACGCTGCGCAAGATCGTCCAGGAAGTGAACTCCGCCAAAGATCTCAAGACGGCGTTGGGTATCATTGTCTTGCGCGTCAAGGAAGCCATGGGCAGCCAGGTCTGCTCGGTCTACCTGCTCGATCCTGAGACCAACCGCTTCGTGCTGATGGCCAGTGAAGGCCTCAACAAGCGCTCCATCGGCAAGGTCAGCATGGCCCCCAACGAGGGCCTGGTCGGCCTGGTCGGCACCCGGGAAGAGCCGCTGAACCTGGAAAACGCCGCCGACCACCCCCGCTACCGCTACTTCGCCGAGACCGGCGAAGAAAAATTCGCCTCCTTCCTCGGTGCACCGATCATCCACCACCGCCGCGTGGTCGGGGTGCTGGTCATCCAGCAGAAAGAGCGCCGCCAGTTCGATGAAGGCGAGGAAGCCTTCCTGGTCACCATGAGCGCCCAGCTCGCCGGGGTTATCGCCCATGCCGAGGCCACCGGCTCGATCCGCGGCCTGGGCCGCCAGGGCAAGGGCATCCAGGAGGCGCGCTTCGTTGGTGTGCCTGGCTCGCCAGGGGCTGCGGTCGGCCGCGCCGTGGTGATGCTGCCGCCGGCCGATCTGGAAGTGGTGCCGGACAAGACCGTCGAAGACATCGACAACGAACTCAAACTGTTCAACAACGCCCTCGAAGGCGTGCGCGAAGACATGCGCAAGCTGTCGGCCAAGCTGGCCACCCAGCTGCGCCCGGAAGAGCGCGCGCTGTTCGACGTTTACCTGATGATGCTCGAGGACGCCGCCCTCGGTGGCGAGGTGACCGAGGTCATCAAGACCGGCCAGTGGGCGCAAGGTGCGCTGCGCCAAGTCGTTGGCGAGCACGTCAACCGCTTCGAACTGATGGACGACGACTACCTGCGCGAGCGCGCCTCCGACGTCAAGGACCTCGGCCGCCGCCTGCTCGCCTACCTGCAGGAAGCCCGTTCGCAGTCGCTGGTGTACCAGGACAACACCATCCTGGTCAGCGAAGAGCTGACCCCCGCCATGCTTGGCGAGGTGCCGGAAGGCAAGCTGGTCGGCCTGGTCTCGGTGCTTGGCTCGGGCAACTCGCATGTGGCGATTCTCGCCCGGGCCATGGGCATCCCCACGGTCATGGGCCTGGTCGACCTGCCGTATTCGAAAGTCGACGGCATCGAGCTGATCGTCGACGGCTACAAGGGCGAGGTGTACACCAACCCCGGCGAAGTGCTGCGCAAGCAGTACCGCGACGTGGTCGAGGAGGAGCGCCAGCTGGCCCAGGGGCTCGACGCCCTGCGCGAGCTGCCGTGCATCACCCCGGACGGCCACCGCATGCCGCTGTGGGTCAACACCGGGCTGCTCGCCGACGTGGCGCGCGCCCAGCAGCGTGGCGCCGAGGGTGTCGGCCTGTACCGCACCGAAGTGCCGTTCATGATCAACCAGCGCTTCCCCAGCGAGAAGGAGCAGTTGGCGATCTACCGCGAGCAGCTGCAGGCGTTCCACCCGCTGCCGGTGACCATGCGCACCCTCGACATCGGTGGCGACAAGGCGCTGTCGTACTTCCCGATCAAGGAAGAGAACCCGTTCCTCGGCTGGCGCGGCATCCGTGTCACCCTCGACCACCCGGAGATTTTCCTGGTGCAGACCCGCGCCATGCTCAAGGCCAGCGAGGGCTTGAACAACCTGCGCATCCTGCTGCCGATGATTTCCGGCATCCACGAGCTGGAGGAGGCACTGCACCTGATTCACCGGGCCTGGGGCGAAGTCCGCGACGAGGGCACCGACGTGCCGATGCCGCCGGTGGGGGTGATGGTGGAAATCCCCGCGGCGGTGTACCAGACCAAGGAGCTGGCGCGGCAGGTGGACTTCCTGTCGGTCGGTTCCAACGACCTTACCCAGTACCTGTTGGCGGTCGACCGCAACAACCCGCGGGTCGCCGACCTCTACGATTACCTGCACCCGGCCGTGCTGCAGGCACTGAACACCGTGGTGCGCGACGCCCATGGCGAAGGCAAGCCGGTGAGCATCTGTGGCGAAATGGCGGGCGACCCGGCAGCGGCGATCCTGTTGATGGCCATGGGCTTCGACAGCCTGTCGATGAACGCCACCAACTTGCCGAAAGTGAAATGGATGCTGCGCCAGGTCAACATGAGCAAGGCCAAGGAGCTGCTGGTCGACGCCATGAGCCATGACAACCCGCAGGTTATCCACAGCTCGCTGCAGCTGGCGCTGAAGAACCTGGGGCTGGCGCGGATGATCGGGCCTGGGGCTAACAAAACCCTCTGAACATGAGGTTTCCTGTGCGGGCCTCTTCGCGGGTAAATCCGCTCCCACAGGTACAGCGCAACATTTGAAGTTTGTGCGGTCCCTGTGGGAGCGGGTTTACCCGCGAAGAGGCCCGCACAGGCGATCAAAACCATCAGACCAGCACTTCAACCTCCCCCAGATGCCCCCCAAACGGCCCGAAACTGCGCTCCACCATGCGCCGCCGCCCCTGGTCATCCACAATCAGCACCGTACTCGCCCGCGTCCCGTAGTTCTGGCTGGCGATGAACACGCTCGACAGCAGCCGCTCGGTGGCCAGCCCCACGCCGGTTTCCGGCAGTTCGCTGTCCGCGGCCGGCTCACCGTCGGCCAGCAAACTCATCAGTTGTTCCGGTTCAGCTGATTCGAGCAACTGCTGAAGGCCGCTGCGCGCCTTGACCAGCTTGGGCCACGGGGTGTCCAGCCCGGCGTTCGACAGCCCGTAGACCCCCGGCGCCAGCAAGCGCGGCGCCGCCTCCCGGGCATGCAGGTAGCCCAGCTGCCCGGCATCCCCGACCAGCAGGTTGAACCCGGAGTACTGTCCGCTGCGGCTGGCGACCTGATCCAGATACGCCTCTACCCCCAGTTCGCCCTGCAGAAACGCCGCCACCAGCTCGCCCCGCGAGCGTGGCCCCAGCGCCTGGCGCGGGTCGCGGATATTGGTCAGCGCGGCGAAGCGCCCCTGCGGCCCTACGCCAAGCCAGGTGCCGCCGGCCTCCAGGTCGCGCCCGGCGTACACCCCCGGTGCATCCGCCCAGGCCGCCAGGGCCTGGGTCGGGCGGGCATGGAACTCGTCACGGTTGGCCGCGACGATCAGCGGCCGGGCGCTACCCGGCCGCCAGGCGAATACGATCAGGCACATAGGTTGTCCCCTGTGTTTTCGGCCACTCTACCCGCGCCGGGGGAGCTGATCCATCACCTGACACAGACTTCACTAGAGCGCCGGGCTTGGCTTCCGTTACCATGCCGGATTGTTTTCCACAGGGGCCACGAATGGAATTCGTACTCTATCTGCTGTTGGGTGCCTGCGCCGGCGTGCTGGCCGGGCTGTTCGGCGTGGGGGGCGGCATCATCATCGTGCCGGTGCTGGTGTTCAGCTTCACCTTGCAGGGCTTCGACCCTGCGGTCCTCACCCACCTGGCGGTTGGTACCTCGCTGGCCACCATCGTCTTCACCTCGATCAATGCCGTGCTCGAGCACCAGCGCAAAGGCGCGGTGCAGTGGCCGATCTTCACCTGGATGGCCGTGGGCATCCTGCTCGGTGCGCTGGTGGGGGCCAAGACCGCCTCGCTGATCCAGGGCCCGATGTTGCAGAAGATCATCGGCGTGTTCGCCCTGGTGATCGCCGCGCAGATGGCCCTGGACCTCAAGCCCAAGGCCAGCCGTGGCATCCCTGGCAAGCCTGGGCTGATCGGCGCCGGCGGCGTGATCGGCTGGGCCTCGGCGATCTTCGGCATCGGCGGTGGCTCGCTGACCGTGCCGTTCCTGACCTGGCGCAGCCTGCCCATGCAGAAGGCCGTGGCCACCTCGTCGGCCTGCGGCCTGCCGATCGCCCTGGCCAGTGCCCTGAGCTTCATGTGGCTTGGTTGGCACGAGGAGCACCTGCCGGCCCACAGTGTGGGTTATGTGTATTTGCCGGCGCTGGTCGGCATCGCCGTGACCAGCATGTTCTTTGCCCGCTTTGGCGCGCGCCTGGCGCACAGGCTGTCGCCGCGCCTGCTCAAGCGCCTGTTCGCCGCGCTGCTGTTCTGCGTCGGCTTAAGTTTTCTGATTTGAACCAAGAGGAAAATCCATGCTGCCTTACCCGCAGATAGATCCCGTGGCCGTGGCCCTCGGGCCCCTGAAAATCCACTGGTACGGCCTGATGTACCTGATCGGCATCGGCGGCGCCTGGCTGCTGGCCTCGCGCCGGCTCAACCGTTTTGACCCCACCTGGTCCCGCGAGAAGCTGTCCGACCTGGTGTTCTGGCTGTCGATGGGGGTGATCGTCGGTGGGCGCCTGGGCTACGTGCTGTTCTACGACCTGCACCAGTACCTGGCCAACCCAACGCTGATCTTCGAAGTGTGGAAGGGCGGCATGTCGTTCCACGGCGGCTTCATCGGCGTGATGCTGGCGGCGCTGTGGTTCGGCAAGCGCAACAACAAGTCGTTCTTCGAGCTGATGGACTTCGTCGCACCGCTGGTGCCGATCGGCCTGGGCGCCGGGCGCATCGGCAACTTCATCAACGCCGAACTGTGGGGCAAGGCCACCGACGTGCCGTGGGCCATGGTCTTCCCGCCGTTCAGCGACCCGGCGCAACTGCCGCGTCACCCGTCGCAGCTGTACCAGTTCGCCCTGGAAGGTGTGGCATTATTCGTCATCCTCTGGCTCTACTCGCGCAAGCCGCGCCCGACCATGGCCGTTTCCGGCATGTTCGCGCTGTTCTACGGCATCTTCCGCTTCATCGTGGAATTCGTGCGGGTGCCGGATGCCCAGCTGGGCTACATTGCCTTTGGCTGGCTGACCATGGGTCAGTTGCTCTGCGTGCCGATGATCGTCGGCGGCATCTTCCTGATCTGGTGGGCCTACAACCGTAAACCTACGGCCAAGGCCGCCGTCTGATTCCCACGGCAGGGGCGATCCCCCTGCCGTTCTTGTTACAGGTAAGCGATGAAACAGTATCTAGATCTGGTCCGTGACGTCATCGACAACGGCACGCTGCAGGAAAACCGCACCGGCACCCGCACCATCAGCCTGCCGGGCGCCATGCTGCGTTTCGACCTGCAAAAAGGCTTCCCGGCCATCACCACGCGCAAGCTGGCATTCAAGTCGGCGATCGGCGAGATGGTGGGCTTTCTGCGTGGCGTGAAGAACGCCGGCGAGTTCCGCGAACTGGGCTGCAAGGTCTGGGACCAGAACGCCAACGAAAACGCCCAGTGGCTGGCCAACCCGTTCCGCCTGGGCCATGACGACCTTGGCGAAATCTACGGTGTGCAATGGCGCCAGTGGCCGGGCTACAAGCGCATCGCGCTGAGCAACCCGGCCGCCATCGCCATGGCTGAGAAGGCCGGTTTCCGCCAGATCGCCCAGGACGAGGAAGACGGCCAGGCGTTCGTCATCCTGTACAAGGCCATCGACCAGGTGCGCCAGTGCCTGGACACCATCGCCAACGACCCGGGCAGCCGCCGCATCCTGTTCCACGGCTGGAACTGCGCCCAGCTCGACGAGATGGCCCTGCCGCCGTGCCACCTGCTGTACCAGTTCCACCCGAATGTCGAGACCAAGGAAATCTCCCTGACCCTCTACATCCGCTCCAACGACCTGGGCCTGGGCACGCCGTTCAACCTCACCGAAGGCGCCGCGCTGCTGTCGCTGTTCGGCCGCCTGACCGGCTACACCCCGCGCTGGTTCACCTACTTCATCGGCGATGCCCATGTGTACGAGAACCACCTGGACATGCTCAACGAGCAGATGAAGCGCGAGCCGCTGGCGGCGCCGAAGCTGGTGATCAGTGACCGCGTGCCGGCGTTTGCCGAGACCGGCAAGTACGAGCCGGAGTGGCTGGAGAAGATCGAGCCGAGTGATTTCTGGCTGGAAGGGTACGAGCACCATGCGCCGATGACGGCGCCGATGGCTGTGTAGACCTTTAAAGGTGATATCTAAATGGGTATCACCTTTATCAAGCTTATAAATATTTCTCTATGACTTTAATTTCGATAGAGTGAATGTCTTTCGTTATTTTCGATTTCTGCTCTTGAGTTACACGCTGTACGTCTTCAAAAGTCTTGCAGTTTTTATAAAAACTTGAAATTTTCCCAATGATTTCATTTGGCAGCCCCGTATCCCTCAGGATTATCTCGTGAGGTTTTGTTGTGCCATATTCAAGCTGCGCGACTAACATGTCTAAATGAATGGGTGCATTGCCCTTTTCAATGGCTGTAAAATTGTAAATACTTTCGAATGCCTTTATATATTTTGGCCAGGTAAATTCAAAGTATTTCGTGTATAAATCGAATACGAAGCGAATTCTGGCGTTTTCACTTGTTCGTTGTTTTTTTACAGTGTCAGAGTTCAGCATCAGCTTGAATGATGGTTTGTGGTAGGTGTAGTAGTTCGTTAGCTGGATTAGTATTGATTTTCCGATTTCGTTGTTAAAGCTTTTTCCTTTGTCCTTTTCGTTGAAAAGGAAATCGAAGATAGTGGAAAGTATCTCCGTTTGAACTTCTTTTTTGATGTATTGGTCTTCTATTGAGTATTCTTTACGAGAATTTCTCAGGTGGTGTATTAGCCTAATTTGTCCTTCGACAGATACAAATCTATTTGAGCGCAGTAGGCTGTCAGGTATAGACATGCGTTCTAGCTTTTTGATGAATTCGTCATGCAAATGATTTTTTTCGAGTGGTATATCGATTCTGTCAAGCTGAAGTAAGGTTTCAATATCCGGAGCCGCTTTGTCTAAATACTCAATTTCAACAACAGATGGTTCATCTTCGGTTTCATCGGTCTCCAGATAGAATATTCGACCAATGAAATGCTGCATGAATCGACCTGCGCGTCCTTCTATATTTTTCCTATCTAGGGTTCCAAGCGGGTCGCCAGTCCCCATTTTTTTATCATAAATTACGACATTCTTCGCGGCTGAGTTGATGCCTTCGGTGAGTGATGTTGTACAGAATAAGTAATTGATGCTTTGAGAAGAGTTATTGTTAAACTCATCCACTATTAAGTCTTGGATGTGTCTAGGCATACCTCCGTGATGGAAACCTACACCTTTCTTCAAACAATCAATAAGGTCCCACTTTGGCGATATTGAATTGGCTAGGTAATCTGTGAGTTCTTGGTTGTGATCCTTGTATGGTTTCGAGTCCGCGAGTTTCTTTGCAGTATCTTCGACGTACTGCTTACGGTATCGATAAACTAAAAACTTCCCATCGATGCTTGGTTGTGAAATTATTCTTGAAAAATTCTTATACCTGTCTTGTACCACTCTGATGGGAGTGTTTTCAATGGACAGTAATCCAGTGTTTTTTATATTGTCTAGTTCGTAGTAGTCTTTTTGTACGATCTCTAAGTCGAATCTGATGAATTTTGCTTTGAATCGCTCTCGAAATTTCAGGCTGAAATCTGATATGTAAGGGCCGATCAGGTAAAAGTGTGTGCTTTGCTTCGAAAGCCTATATAGGATGTCGGAAAAAACTTTGTAACGATCATCTTCAAGCTTGAAGTCGGTTTTATAGATTTCGTCCATCACAAAAAAATCTACTTTAAAATCTGGGTTCTCATCCAGGAAGGAGCTCATTCGCTCAGGGGTCAGTACTAAAATATATTTTTCATTCTCGTCGATTTTGATTTTCGACGATTTGCTAACCAAAAATCCGTTTATATTATTTTTGATGTCTTGGTATTGCTCTGACAATAAAGATACCGTAGGCATGATCAAGGCAATGCGCCGGTAATTGTTAGCTGAAATAATTTCTCTGATTATTCGAGTCTTTCCAAAAGAAGTTGGGGCGCTAACAATCAAACGGCGTTCTTTCTGGAATGTGTCAAATACTTTTTTTGTGGCTTGGTAAGTGTGGTGTTAGTATTTCTGCTCGTGTAGTAATTTTGGAGAATAATGTCTTGGAATGAATGTTGTGGCGAAAAGTTCTTGCTGTTGGCGGAGATTAAGTTGTTGTACAAGAAAACGCGTGATTTGATTACGCAGTCATGAAGCAACTGCTGTACCATTTTTTCTTCCGGAGACGTATTGGCTATATGGCAAATGCTAGACAGACATAGGTTGTAGTCGGCCTCATTCTCCGAGTCTAGTAATCGGTAGGTGGCTATGAGGGCGTTCTCTAAAGTTTCATTGTCAACTATTGCGTTGGATTTTATTTTTCTTAATGCCGACTTGATGACGCTCTGCATCTTCCGCTCCCTAGAATTTCATAGCCATTTCGACTTGGTTTATCATGTTCTTTAAGTCGCTTACCGACTCTAGCGGCATTGCAAAAAATACAATCCTTATATTTTTTTTGCTTGGCCAGTTTTTTCCATAAATGGTTTCAAAATTTTTATCTAGCTCTGCTGTTAGCTCATCTCTAAACGCTACCTCGTCGATGTCGCCGCAACCTGAACTGGCATGCTTTAATATGCATGCGCTATCGTAGGTTATGAGGACTGGTACTGCGATATCAACCTTGTCTAGAGATTTTCCGCCAGCTACATAGCTCTTTAGTAATTCGTATTTTTCTGGGGCCAGGGACTTGTTGACTTCAATTTCACCGCCAAGAAGTTTCAACTCTGACTTGATTTTTTCAGGATCCGTCAAGTGTTCGGTAAGTGATTTTAGTGCAGAGCTAATTGCGGTTGATATATTCTTATGGAATTTAGCCTCTCCCAGCCATAGAGTAACTTTTTCTTCGTCTAGGGAGAAATGGGCGCAGTCAAATCCTTTGATTTGGTCTTTCGTTGTGGATCGAAGTCTGGCTTTGGTTACAAATTTCGGGACGTCATAAAATACAGAGAGAATTAAAAACAACAGTAGCTCGCCGTAGTCCCCTTTGGAGTTTTGGTGTGCGTCTGAAATCCTAATAAAACTTTGCCGATTCCAGTCTGATTTTTCTAGAGAGAGAATTTCTGCTTCTGTAAGTGCAAAATACGGAACGGTATCTCTAATTAGGCCAACGAGCTCAGTTTGTCTGTATCTACCACTCTCGTAGTCGAGAGTGAATGTAGAATCGTCATGATTAGAATTTTGGAAGTCGGCTACAAATTTGAAAATCTGATTTCTGGTACGGCTCTTAATTGCGATATCCATTTCTGTACCCGTGACAGTGTGCAGGCGGTAACTGAGCGGTTATGTACAGGTAGGGTCTACTTTTTGATGGCTATTTGCAACTATGTGGTCAAGGTCAATCCATGGCGAACTGTCTATATATACAGTGCTTAAGTTACTATTCAATGCCCGTGGCTTCGCCCCACATGCGAATGCTCCACCTCCGGCACCGACACCGCCCCATTGGTCTCCAACTGCTGCAAGATCGCGCACTCCGCCCCCTGCGCATTGCACTGCTGCCTCAGCTCCACCAGCTGCGTCTGCAGCGCCAGCAACCCATCGATCCTCGCCTGCACATGTTCGATATGCTCGTCGATCAGCGCATTGACGCTGCCGCACGAGCCTTCCGGGCTGTCGCGCAGGCGCAGCAGGCTGCGGATCTCGTCGAGGGTCATGTCCAGGGTGCGGCAGTTGCGGATGAACGTCAGCCGCTCCACGTGGGCCTGGGTGTACAGCCGGTAGTTGCCATCGGTGCGGGCGGGCTCGGGCAGCAGTTGCTCGCGCTCGTAGTAGCGAATGGTCTCCACGGCGCAATCAGTGGCCTTGGCCAGTTCTCCGATCTTCATGGCAAATCTCCTGCAGAGGGCTTGACCCTATAGTGGCTACAGGGTGTTCACTTGGCAACAACCCGCTCTGTGGATAACTGCAGAGGCCAGTGCTCAGTTAAGGATGATTCCATGAACCAGCCTGTCAGCCCCGAACACAAGCATGACCACGGCCATGATCACGCCCATGACCACCCGCATGGTGACAAAGGCCATCGCCACGACACCCATGCCCACAGCTGCTGCGATACCAGTGCCGCGCCGGCCCTGGTGCAACTGACCGAAAAGGCCAGCGCCGGGGCGCAGCTCAGCCGTTTCCGCATCCAGGCCATGGACTGCCCGACCGAGCAGACCCTGATCCAGGACAAGCTGGGCAAGATGGCCGGCATCGAACAGCTGGAATTCAACCTGATCAACCGCGTGCTGGGCGTACGCCACACCCTCGACGGCACCGCCGAGATCGAGCGCGCCATCGACAGCCTGGGCATGCAGGCCGAGCCGCTGAGCGGTGAAGACGAGGCCAGTGCCGCGCCCGCCGCCAAGACCCGCTGGTGGCCGCTGGCGCTGTCGGGTGTGGCGGCCATCGCCGCTGAAATCGTGCATTTCTCCGCCCTTGCCCCAGAGTGGGTGGTCGCAGCATTGGCCCTGGCCGCCATCCTCGGCTGCGGCCTGGGCACCTACAAGAAGGGCTGGATCGCCCTGAAGAACCGCAACCTCAACATCAACGCGCTGATGAGCATCGCCGTGACCGGTGCCGTGCTGATCGGCCAGTGGCCGGAAGCGGCCATGGTGATGGTGCTGTTCACCGTCGCCGAGCTGATCGAGGCCCGCTCGCTGGACCGTGCGCGCAACGCGATCGGTGGCCTGATGCAACTGGCGCCGGACATGGCGACCGTGCAGCAGGCTGATGGGCAGTGGCGCGAAGTCGAGGTGCGCGAGGTGGCGCTGGGCACCCTGGTGCGGGTACGCCCGGGTGAGCGAATCGGCCTGGACGGCGAGGTTGTCAGTGGGCAATCCAGCGTCGATCAGGCACCGATCACCGGCGAAAGCCTGCCGGTCGAGAAGGGCGTGGGCGACAAGCTGTTCGCCGGCACCATCAACCAGGCCGGTTCGCTGGAGTACCGCGTCACCGCGGGCGCCGGCCAGTCGACCCTGGCGCGCATCATCAAGGCGGTCGAAGAGGCCCAGGGCGCCCGTGCGCCGACCCAGCGCTTCGTCGACCAGTTCTCGCGCATCTACACCCCGGTGGTGTTCGCCGTGGCCCTGGCCGTGGCGATCATCCCGCCGCTGTTCATGGCCGGCGCCTGGTTCGACTGGATATACCGCGCCCTGGTGCTGTTGGTGGTGGCCTGCCCGTGCGCCCTGGTGATCTCCACCCCGGTGACCATAGTCAGCGGCCTGGCCGCTGCCGCGCGCAAGGGCATCCTGATCAAGGGCGGCGTGTACCTGGAGGGTGGGCGCAAGCTGGACTTCCTGGCCCTGGACAAGACCGGCACCATCACCCACGGCAAGCCGGTGCAAACCGACAGCAAGGTGCTCGACCCGTTGTTCGAAGGCCGCGCCCAGGCGCTGGCGGCAAGCCTCGCCGAGCGTTCCGACCACCCGGTGTCCGGCGCCATCGCGCTCTTCGCCAAGGGGCAAGACCTGGCACTGAGCGAAGTCACCGAGTTCGCCGCCCTGGCTGGCCGTGGCGTGCGCGGCGACATCGACGGTGAAACCTACCACTTGGGTAACCATCGCCTGGTCGAGGAGCTGGGCCTGTGCTCGCCACAGCTCGAGGCCGAGCTCGACCAGCTGGAGCGCCAGGGCAAGACCGTGGTGCTGCTGCTCGACCGCAGCGGCCCGCTGGCACTGTTCGCCGTGGCCGACACGGTCAAGGACAGCAGCCGCCAGGCCATCGCCGAACTGCATGAACTCGGTATCAAGACGGTCATGCTGACCGGCGACAATCCTCACACTGCCCAGGCTATCGCTGCCCAGGTTGGGATCGACCGGGCCGAGGGCAACCTGCTGCCGGCGGACAAGCTTGCCACCATCGAGCGCCTGTACGCCGAGGGCCACCGGGTCGGCATGGTCGGTGACGGCATCAACGACGCGCCGGCCCTGGCCCGCGCCGAGATCGGTTTCGCCATGGCTGCCGCCGGTACCGACACCGCCATCGAGACCGCCGACGTGGCGCTGATGGACGATGACTTGCGCAAAATCCCGGCGTTCGTCAGGCTGTCGCGCCAAAGTGCGGCGATCCTTACCCAGAACATCGTGCTGGCCCTGGGGATCAAGGCGATATTCCTGGCGATCACTTTTGCCGGCATGGCCACCATGTGGATGGCAGTGTTCGCCGACATGGGCGTGAGTTTGCTGGTGGTGTTCAACGGCCTGCGCCTGCTGCGTAAGTAGCAGCTGCAAGCTTCAAGCGGCAAGCTTCAAGCTGAACGAGGTGGAATCGAGATCCATGAAACGACGCGAGCCGACTTTCTCTTGCAGCTTGCAGCTTGCGGCTTGCAACTGCGGTCTACCGCGATGCTGAGTGCCGAGCTCAAAGCCTTCTACATGGTGGCCCGACTGGGCAGCATCACCCTGGCGGCGAAGAAGCTCGGGCTCAGCCAGCCCACGGTGACCACGCAGATCCGCAACCTCGAAAGCCAGTACAACGTCGAGCTGTTCTACCGTGGCGGCCGGCGCCTGGTGCTGAGCGAGGAGGGCGTGCGCCTGCTGCCGATGGTCAAGGCGCTGCTGCAACAGGAAGCCGACATCGAGTTCGAACTGCGCAACAGCGGCCAGGCCCAGGGCAGCCTGCGCATCGCCGCCACCGCGCCGTACTACATCCTCGACCTGGTGAAGATCTTCCGCGAGCGCCTGCCCCAGGTAGAGGTGGCGGTGGAGATCGGCAACTCGCAGCAGGTGCTGGAAATGCTCGAGGACTACCGGGTGGATATCGCCGCCTCGTCGCAACTGCTCGAAGACGCACGCCTGGTGCGCCGGGTGCTGGGCACCGACCCGCTGGTGCTGGCGGTACACCGCAACCATCCCTTGGCACAGCGCCAGGCGGTGTCGATCGACGCGGTGGCCGGGCATTGCCTGTTGATGCGCGAGAAGGGCTCGACCACCCGCAAGCTCACCGAGCAGATGCTGCAGGACGCCGGGGTGAAGGCCGGGGCGCTGCTGGAGATCGGCAGCCGTGAGTCGATCCGCGAGGCGGTGTTGCGCAATATCGGCATCAGCATCATTGCCCGCCATGAGGTACCGCATAACCCCGAGCTGCGGGTGCTGGCGCTGGACGATGCGCCGGTGATGCATGAGTACCTGTATTGCCTGAAGGAGCGCCGCCAGGCGCGGTTGCCGGCGGCGTTTCTGGGGGTGGCGCAGGAAGTGGTGGGTTCACAGTTCTAGATAAGCGCTGGCTTC
>NZ_JBOBDM010000043.1:0-54712 GCF_050586605.1 Pseudomonas sp. ES1
TTCGATATCAAGCGTTATGGATACTGCTGGACAGTACCCTGCTGGTCATACTGCTGACCCGGGATCGGCTTGAGGTTGACCTCAACCCGACGGTTCTGCGCGCGGCCGTTGGCGTCGGCGTTGCTGGCGATCGGCTGGTCAGGGCCCATGCCACGCACCGTCACCCGCGATGCATCGACACCTTGCGAGGTCAGGTAGCTGCTGACGGCCTGGGCGCGGCGCTGCGACAGGTCCATGTTGTGCTGGCGGCTGCCGGTGCTGTCGGTGAAGCCGACCACTTCGATGGTGTTCTGGTTGAACTGCTTGAACGAGCCGGCGAGGTTGTTCAGCGGCGAGTAGAAGCTTGGGGCGATGTTCGCCGAGTCGGTGGCGAAGGTGATGTTGCCCGGCATGATCAGCTTGATCTGGTCACCCTGACGCTGCACTTCGACGCCAGTGTTGGCCATTTGCGCACGCAGCTCGGCCTCTTGCTTGTCGGCGTAGTAACCGTAGCCAGCGGCGGCGGCGCCCACTGCGGCGGCGCCGATCAGCGCACCCTTGCCGCGGTTGTTGTGATTGATGGCGGCACCGGCAACGGCACCGGCCAGCGCGCCCAGGCCACCGTACTTGGCAGTTTTGCTCATCCCTGTGGAGCCTTGCGCCTGGCCTTGGTTGTCATACGGGTTGGGGCTGGCACAACCGGACATCAGGGCGGCGGCGGTAGCGACGATAATCAGACGACGCATGGTGAACATGGACAAGCTCCTACTGAAATTCAAAAGTGCGGCGGATCACTCACGGATCTGTGCCAGCCTTGGATTGCAGCAATGCGGAAAAATTCCATGCAACTTCAGGCACGCACGAACGGGTTTTCGCGCATTTCGTCGCCGAGCCGGGTTTCCGGGCCATGGCCAGTCACCACGATGGCATCTTCATCGAGGCGGTACAGTCGCTCCTTGATGGAACGAACGATAGTCCGCTGATCACCACCCCACAAATCGGTGCGACCGACGCCCCGGCGGAACAGGGTGTCGCCGGCAATCAGCAGTTTCTGCTCGGCGAACCAGAAGCTCATCGAACCGGGGCTATGCCCTGGCGTGTGCAGGGCCACGCCACAACCACACGCCAGTTCCTCGTCGTCGCTCAGCCAGCGGTCCGGTGCAGGCACGGGCGTGTAGGGCATGCCGAACATCTGACATTGCATCTCGAGGTTGTCCCACAACGGCTGGTCGTCCTTGTGCAGGTGCAAGGTGGCGCCGGTCAGCTCCTTGAGCCTGCCCGAGGCGAGGAAGTGATCGAAGTGGGCGTGGGTGTGGATGATGCTCACCAGGGTCAGGCCATGGTGCTGCAGGCGGGCGAGGATCTTCTGCTCGTCACCGCCCGGGTCGACGACGATGGCTTTCTTGCTGAGCGGGTCGCCGATCAGCGTGCAGTTGCACTGCAAGGGGCCAACGGGGAAGGTTTCGCGGATGAGCGCTACGGATGGTTTTTCCATGACAGGACACTGCACACAATTAATCGAAGAGGGTTTGAACACGCGCCAGCGCGTCCAGGATCACGGCTTCAGGAACGGATTCGATGCGCCTGGCACCCCTCGCTTCAAGGTCTACCGTGCGTAGCTGATTGCACAGCATCACACCTTGCGTCTGGGTACCGGCGCCGCTCAGGGTAACTGCAAAACCTGCGTGCCGGGAGAAATCCCCACCTTGTGAAATCGGCACGATCACCGCGAGCCCTGAGGTATTGAACATGGCGGGCGTCAACACCAGCGCAGGGCACGCTGCGCCTTGCTGTTCTCTACCGATGGTGGGGTCCAGGTTGATCCGGACGATATCCCCCCTGTCGAACCTGACCCGCTTCAAACCTCACGCCCCACCGGACGCATTGCGTTCCAGTCAGCCATATCTGCGGGTTCCGGGGCTGTCAGGTCACATTGCGCCATCAACTCTTCGAGCCGGTACTCGGGCTTCGATCTGACAGGTTTGAGCACTAGGGCTTCGCCGGAAGTATCCAGGCTCAGGGTCGACCCCACGCTCAGGTGCATTTGCTTGAGGACCGTTGATGGCAGACGAATCGCTGCGCTATTGCCCCATTGCTGAATCTTGATCTGCATAACTATCTCCCAAGGTAGATACATAGTAGAAACCCTCTCGACGATGGCAAGTGAAATGTAGAAACAGCGTATCTACATTGTCATCCACTCGACGTCGATGAAAGCCCATGTACTGCTTGAGAGACATCTCTCACATGACCTTGGGATGCAGCCTCAGCAATTAGCAATACTCAGGGCAGATACAACCTGAACAACCCGCCTCCCAGCGCCCCGCCATTGGCGATCTCGATTCGACCATGCACGCCATTGCGCTCATGCAGGGCGGCGATGCGCGCAGCGAAGTACAAGCCCAGCCCGGTGCTGCCACTCTGCTGATCGATACCCTGCACATAGTCCTGCTGGCGCTCGAGCATGCGCTGTGGATAACCGGCGCCATCGTCGTTGACGCTGATCACCAGCTGCTCGCCCTCCTCCTCGATACCGATCAGCAACGTGTGGCCGGCATAGCGGATGGCGTTGGTCAGCACGTTGGCCAGCACCGATGCAACCAATTCACGGTCGAAGAAGCCCAGCGGGCTCTCGGTGTCGATGCGCCAGGTGGCGAGGATGTCGCGATGCTTGAGCACCTCTTCATGCGCGGCCAGCTGAGCCTCGATGAAGTCGTCCAGCTCGTGGTAGTCCGGGCAGACCGGGAGCTGGTTCACCCCCAGTTTGTACAAGCCCAGCATCTGCACCAGCATGCCGTTGAGGTGGCGGAACTCGTGCTCCATCACGCCCTGCTCGGCACCGCCTTGCAACGCCTCGGGCAACCGCGCCAGCCACTGGTTGTGCGCCTGGATCAACGCCGACAGCGAGTTCTTCAGGTCGTGCACGGTGGAGGCGATCACCGTGGAGAAATCCAGCCCCTGGTTGTCCTGGTTCATGCGCCAAAGACCCGGATATGCAGTTTGCGGTAGCGATCGTAGCGGCTGTCGCTGGCTGGGATGCCGGCCACGCTGGTGAGGCAGCTGCGACACTCTTCCATCAATGCCGGTGGCGGTGTCTCGCCACCGATGCGCAGCAGCGCCTGGGCGGTGTTGAGGGCGATGCTGATGTTCTTCGGCTGCAGCGACAGCGCCTTGCGGAACATGCCCAGCGCCTCGCTGAGTTGCCCGCCCTGGTAGCTGCGCACGCCTTGACGGTTGAGGTCGACCGCCTCGGTTACCGCGCCAAGCACCACCGGGTCATCGGTAAGCTTGGCCACGCTCTGCATGACCTTGGGGTCGTCGCCGTAGGTTTCCACGCAGCCTTTGAGAATCGAAGTGCCCGCCGCGTCCTGGCCCAGCTGCTGCAGTTGCTTGGCCACGGTCAGCGCCGCCTCGACCGAGAAGAACTGCTCCATCTTCTCCAGGCGTTGCATGGCCTGTTCGGTGAGCTTGGCGGCTGTTTCCGCATCGCCCGCCTGCTGCAGGCTCGCCGCCTTCATCAACCGCGCCCGCACTTGCAGGCCCTGGTCCTCGACGTTTTCCTTGGCCACTTCACTGAGCACACTGTTGATCTCGACCCGGGTTCGCGCGTCGAGACCGTTGCCGGCATTCTTGTTCATCAAGGCCTGGGCCAGCCCCAGGTTGGTTTCGGCACTCTTGTAGCGCGAACTCTGGCCTTGGCTGACAGCATGCCGAAACGCTTTCGAAGCCCCCTCGAAGTCGGCATTGTCCAGCGCCAGCTTGCCCAGCGCCGCTTGCCGGCGCACCGCCAGTGGTGACAGTCGTACCGCCTCCTCGAGCATGTGCTGGGCACGCCGGCTCTCGCCCTGGGCCACCAGTACCTCAGCCATGCCGTCATACAGGCTGGGCATGATCGGGAAGGCTTTGAGCGCCTGCTCGTATACACCCTGCGCCTGGGCGTGCTGGCCGCGCTTGTGCATCAAGCTGCCCAGCGCCGCATAGACCCAAGGTTGCGGGCGGCTGGCGAGGATGCCTTTGAGGAATTTTTCCAGCTCGTCGAAGCGGTTGAGATCGCGCAGCGCATCGGCACGGTAGCGCAAGCACAACGGCGCGAAGCGTGGGTCCTGCTTGCACAGCTCGGCACAGGCCGTCAGTACTTCAGCCGGGCGACCACGGTCAAGGGCCTGGAGAATCGGTTTGAGCAGGGTCTTGCGCTGAACCAGCTTTTCGAGGCGTTGGGCCAGGCCTACGCGGTTGAATGGCTTGGTCAGGTAAGCGTCAGGTTCGTGCTCGATGGCACTCAGCACGATGGCCTGGCTGCTTTCAGCGGTGACCATGATGAACACGCACTCATGGCTGATCAGCTTGTCGAGAATCAGGTCTTCGAGCACCTGCTGGCCGTTCTTCTTGCCGTCGCCCAGGTGAAAGTCCTGCAAAACGAAGTCATAGCGCTTCTGCCCGCACATGCGCAGCGCCTGCTCGCCACTGTCGGCGGTGTCCACGTCGCGGGCACCCAGTTCGCGCAACATGGAGCGTGTCGACGTGCGAAAGTCAGTGAAGTCGTCGACGATCAGAAAGCTTTTTTGCCCGTACTGCAGCATCAACACGACCTGTAGAAGGAAGAAGGGAAATTGGCGCGTGGCAATGCAAGACGCCGAAATGTGTATCGGCAGCCTCTGCACAAAGATGAGTGGGGAAAAAGCAGTGCGCCAGGGTAGCCAGTGGCCACCATTTTAACGGCCGGCGCGCACCTGGGCCAGCCTTCAGGCCAGCACGCCCAGAGACTTGGCCCTGGCGACGGCTTGCGTGCGCCGCTCTACCCCAAGCTTGCTGTTGATATGGCTGGCGTGGGTCTTGACCGTATGCAGCGAAATGAACAGCCGCTCGCTGATCTGCTGGTTCGAGCAGCCCTGGGCAATCAGCTCCAGCACCGCGAGTTCGCGCGCACTCAACGCTTCAGAGGCCCCACTGGCGGTGGTCAGCGCCTCGGGCAAGCGCGCAAGCAGCTCCGTCTGGGCCGGGCACGAGGGCCTGAGCTCGAGTTGATCGCGCAACCACTGCGGGTGCTCCGCGACAAGCCGCGCGAACGCCTGCAGCGCGCCCCCTTGCGCAGCCTCCATGGCGTGCGCCAACCGCTTGCAGGCTTCGGGCTCACGGCCTTCGGCCAGTAACAACTCGATCAGCTGGCACGACGCACTGACCACCAGTGTCATGCCGCCATTGGCCTGACCACGCTCGACCAGTGCCTGCAAGCGCGACTCGGCCTCGCGCGGGCGCTGCAGCACGCGATCGAGCAGCGCCTGCTGCAGCTCGATGTGCAAGGGTAGCAACGGGTGAAACTCTGGCGCGGCGGCGGGCTGCTTGCCGCCGTAGGTCTGGCCCAGGCGCAGCAGCCAGGACTCGGCGAGGTCTGTGCGCCCCTGGGCGATCCACAGCTCGCACTTCACCAGCGTAATCATGGCCAGGTAGAAGATCGGCGGAACATCCCAGATGTGCATCAGCCGCTCCGCCTCGGCCAGTTCCGAAAACGCCTCGGTGAAACGCCCTTCACGACCCTCGAGCGAGGCGATCACGCAATGGCCGATCAGCACGCTGATATCGCGGCAGGTGCGTGCTTCGCTAAGCCCCGCGCGCAAGCGTGCGCGCCCCTGGCCAGGCTGCAGGCGAGCCGCAAGCAGATAGCCTTCGTACAAGGTGAGCCGTGCCCGCACGGCATACAGCCGCTGCCCCGACAACCCCTGCAGCCGCTGCAAGCCCTGACGGACCTCATCCAGCGCGCGCCGCACTTCGCCACGGGCATGCAGCACACGGGCACGGTCGTAATGCGCCAACGCCTCGAACAACGGGTTGCCGACACGCTGGGCCAACTCGAGCGCCTCGCGATTCCAGCCACGCGCCCGCCAGAAATCACCATCGGCAATGGCCAGGTTGGACAGCGTGGAAAGGCACACCAGGCGTTGCCCGTAACGCTTGCGAGGCAGGCTACGCAGTGCTTGCGTACAGTAAGCCAGGGTGCGCTCGCGATCGCCGCGGCCGCGGGCGATCACACCGCTGAGCGCCAGCCACTGGGCCAGCATCGACTTCTGCGCCGTCGCCGACGGCGCCGGCAGGAAGCGGCTCAGATAACCTGCGAGTTCTTCGGCCGCGTCCAGCTGGCAAGCCAGCCCCAGGGCCCAGCTGTACAGCACGATCAGCCGGGGCGTGCTGATCAGCAGGCTGTCAGGCAAGTCCATTTTCCAGCGCAGCAGCATGCCGACGTTCTGCTCGGCCAGCAGCTGCTCCTCCGACAAGCTCTGCACCAGGTCCGCCGCCACGTCGAGATGCCCGGCACGCAATGCCTGCTCTACCGCCTCATCCAGCAGCCCCTGGCCCTCGAACCAACGGCAGGCACGCAGATGCAAGCTCGCCAGCGGCTCGCTGGCCTGCCGACTGCGCAGCAGGTCGGAGAACAGGTGGTGGTAGCGGAACCAGCGCCCATGCTCATCGAGCGGCACCAGAAAGACCTGATGGGCCTGCAGGTAGCTCAGCATCTGCGCACTGTCGTCACGCTCGCGCACCGCGTCGCACAGCTCAGCGCAAAAGCGCTCCTGGCAAGCGGTGTCGTACAGAAACGCCTGCACTGACCCGGGCAGTATGTCGATGACTTCCTCGAGCAGGTAATCACGGATCAAGCCTTCGCCACCGTGCAACGCCTGCGGCAAGGCATGCTCATCACCCGACTCACTGGCCGCCAGTTGCCAGAACCGCAGCCCAGCCACCCAACCGTCGCTGCGCTGGATCAGGTTATCGAGCGCCTGGCCACGCAAGCCGGTGGGTTGGCGGCCAATCACGGCCAAGGCTTCATCGGGGGTCAGGCGCAAGTCCTGCTCGTTGAGTTCGACCAGTTGGCGCGACAGCCGCAGGCGCGCCAGGTGCCAGTCTGGCCGCTGCCGGCTGGTGACCAACAGCACCAACCCGGCAGGCAGGTGATTGAGGAAAAACTGCAGGCAGCGATCGAGTACTGCCCCTTGGGCGAGGTGGTAGTCGTCCAGGACCAGCAGCAGGGGGGTATCGGGCTGCAGATACAGCGCAAGCTCGTCGAGCAGGCCATCGAGCCATTCTTCAAAGGCAAAGGGTTGGTGGCGCTGGCGCATTTTCAGCAGCCCCAGGGCTTGCCCCCCCAACGCCGGGCAGAACTGCTGCAGCCCTTCAAGCAAGCGCTCGAGGAAGCGACCAGGGTCGGCGTCGCGCTGGCTCAGGCCCAGCCAGAGGCTGCGCCAATGGCCAGGCAGCTCCTGGCAGAACTCGATGGCAAGCGAACTCTTGCCAAAGCCGGCTGGCGCGTTGACCAACAGCAAGCGCCCATCCAGCCCCGCCTGCAGGCGTTGGCACAGGCGGGCTCTTGGTACATGGGCGTCGGGCAGGGGTGGCCTGAAGAAACGCCCGTCCAGCAGGCCCAAGGCCTGGCTGGCGACTCCATGCATACGGGACAGGTCTGTCATGGCCGGCTCGTTCTGTTGGGAAGACTACGGCGATATGGATTTTTGCGAGACTAGCGGCAAATGCTATGCATTTGAAGATGATGGCGGCGATTTAGCCAAAAAAGACTACGACAAAAAGAAACGCAGGCGATGGACATCATCTCGATTGATGACACCCCATCAACCAAACCGCCTCGAAGGTGCTCGACGACACTAACCTTTTACAACAGAAACGCCCCGGCAAGCCGGGGCGTTCTGGGAGTTCACAAGAAGTGTGCAGCAGTCAGTTCATCGCACCCCCGCCTGACGCAAGGCAGCTGGCTGGAACTCGGCCTTGCTGGCACTGAAGCCGAAGTTGTAGGCGCTCTTCTCTTCGTTTTTCATGCCCAGGGCCAGGTAACGGCCAGACTGCAGGTCGTAGATGGCTTCCAGGGTGTACCACGGCACCTGCACGTTGTAGTACGGCTGGGCGTGGGCTTCGGAGATACGCCACAGTTGCCCACGGCCGTCGTACTGGTCGATCACCGCGGCTTGCCAGGTGTCTTCGTCGATGTAGAAGTCACGTTTGGCATAGATGTGGCGCTGGCCCGGCTTGAGCGTGGCGACCACATGCCAGACACGGCGGAGCTCGTAGCGCGACAGGTCCTGGTTGATGTGCCCGGCCTTGATGATGTCGCCGTACTTGAGTTTCGGGTCATCGAGCTTGAAGGCGTTGGCGGCGATGTACATCTCCTTCTTGCCTTCGAGTTTCCAGTCGTAGCGGTCCGGAGCACCGTTGTACATGTCCAGGTTGTCGGAAGTGCGCAGGCCGTCGGCGGCAGTGCCCGGACCGTCATACGACACTTGCGGTGCCTGGCGTACCCGGCGCTGGCCGGCGTTGTAGATCCACGCCTTGCGCGGTTCCTTGACCTGGTCGAGGGTTTCGTGAACCAGCAGTACGGTACCGGCCAGGCGGGCTGGCGCAGTCACTTCCTGCTTGAAATAGAACAGGATGTTGCCCGGGTTGGCGGGGTCAAAGTCCTTCATCTTGTCGCGGAAGACGAACTGGTCCTGGAAGTACACCAGGCTGTAGGAGCCATTCTGCTGCGGGGTGGCTTGAGTGACCAGGCGGGTCACGCTGCCGCCACGGTAGCGGGTGATGTGGTTCCAGATCACCTCAAGGCCATCCTTGGGAATCGGGAACGGTACGGCGGTCTGGAAGTTCTCCAGGCCGTTACCGCCTGCCACCAGGGTGGTCTTGGTGGCGTTCTGCTTGATCGCCGCAAAGACGTCGTCCGGCACCGTGGAGCCGCGGTGGGTCTTGTATACCGGGATCTTGTAGGAGTCCGGGTAGCGCTTGAACATCGCCAGCTGGCCAGGCGAAAGCTTGGCCTTGTACTGGTCGACGTTCTGCGCGGTGATGGTGAACAGTGGCTTTTCACTGCCGTAAGGGTCGGAGAGGAAGCCCTTGCTGTCGGCGCTGCCAGCGCTCTTCGACAGCGGTTCCCACGGGCCGATCGAGCCATCGGCGTTGCCGGCTTTTTCCGCCCCCATGGGGGTCAGCGATGCGCCCAGCTTGGCCGCCTCGTCGGCGGAAACCGCAGCCATGACGCTGGTAGCCAACAGGGACAGGCCCAGTACACCGGCTTGCAGCAGACGTGTGGTCGTTTTCATTCTGTTGTCGTCCTGGATCAATGTGCTTAGAAGTTCACGCCGAAGCTGAGGGCGACAAAGTCGCGGTCATCCACGGTGGTGTACTTGCCGTCGAAGAAGTTGGTGTACGACAGGCTCGCGGTGTAGGTGTTCTGGTACTCGGCGTCCAGGCCCAGGCTGACCGCCTTGCGGCCTTCCTCGAAGGCGCCGCCAGGGCCAGGGGAGTAGCCATCGACGTCGTGGGACCAGGCCACGCTGGGGCGCAGGTTCACGCCGGCGAAGACGTTGTTGTAGTCCCAGATGGCACGCACGCGATAACCCCAGGAGTCGGCGGTGGTGTAGCCATCGTTTTCGCAGTAGCGCGACAGGTTGTTCTTGTCGACGCCCGCCAGGGTGGTGGCGTTCAGGCTTTGGCAGCGGCCGTTGGGCAGCGGCCCTGGGCCGTAGACCGGGTCACGGCCATAGCGTGCCTTGGAGGTGCTTTCCAGGCCGCCCACATGGGTCCAGCCCACCTCACCGACCATGGTCAGGCGCTCCGCACCCATCACCTGGTCAAAGAAGTGGGTGAAGGTGGTTTGCAGCTGGGTGATTTCCTTACGGCGATAGCCTGGCTGATCGGTGTTCGCCGTGCCCTTCAGGACCGATGCGTTAGGGTCAAGCGGCGTCAGGCCCGAGTACAGGATATCGGTGGTGTTCAACTGCACCGGCGCATTCGGCCGGTAGCTGACCTCACCGCTCCAGGCCGTGCCAGTGGGCAAGGTCGTGGAGAAGCTCAGGCCATACAGGCGGATGTCCTCGGGGTACTCCACGTAGTAGCTGGAGTTGCCCGCGACATACAGCGGCATGAGTGCTTGCAGCAGGGCCGGGTTGGTGGCGACAATGCCCGGGACGCCGGAACCGACCAGTGCCCCCGCCAGATTGGCTGGGTTGTAGAAGCGGGCATCGGCACCGCGGCCACTGAAGATCGGCGCACGGCTGTGGTAATTCATGAAGTAGCCACCGAACTCAGTGTTCAGCGGCTCGTACATATAGCGCAAGGCCAAACCGAACTGACCGCTGTCACGGGCATCACGGTCGGCGCCGCGACGCACGATCACACCCTCGTCAGGCGAGCCCCAGCTCACGCCTTGAGACGTCAACGCATTCATCGCAGGCCCGGCGAATGGACCAATTTGCGCAGCGAGGGCCCTGGACACGTTCGCCTGCTTTGCCAGCACCGCCAGGTTGTTGTCGCAGCCATCGGCAATTACGTCAGGTTGAGAGAAGAAGGTGCCGCAGTTGTCGACGACCGTCTGGTCCCACTCGATCTGGTAGAAGCCTTCTGCCGTCAGGTTGTCGGTCAGGCTCTGCGATACATAGAACATGTTGACGGGGATCAGGCCTTCCTTGATCTCCGCGCCTGGGCGGCGAAATGCCGAGACGTCGATGGGGTTGACGGAGTTGATACCGCCACCGATGAAGGTGCTCTCACCCCAGCTCACCACCTGCTTGCCCAGGCGCACGGTGCCCGGCAGGTCGGCGATGTTGTAGTTGTGGTAGACGAAGGCATCGAGCAGCTCCGCACCCGAGGACTTGGCGCCCTCCTTGCGGTTGGAGTCGCTGATGTCCTTGAACTCGCGATGTTCGTCCTTGAGCTCGAAGTCGTACCAGTACTTGCCACGGACGAACACACCGGTGTCACCGTACTTGAGTTCGAGGTCGTGGATACCCTTGAAGATCTTCGAGAAGGTCTCGCCCTTCTTGAAGTTCAGGTGACCATCGTCGGAGGTCTGCGACAACCCTCTGCCGCCGTTGTTGGCGCCGATGAGGTTCTTGTTCGGGCTGGCCGTCGACCAGCTGGCGCCCACGGAGAGCGACGAGTCGAACTGGCCTTCGATTTCCCCAATGTTGAAGCTGACAGCGAAAGCAGGACTTGCGAGCGTAGAAGCGAGGCTGACTGCCAGTGGCAGTTTTGCCCGGCGCCAGAACGGGTTTGCAGATGTCATCGACGCTACTCCATGTACTTTATTGTTATGGCAGTGAGTCCTTTCAAGAACGGCTCGAGCGCCTGGTAAAGCCGGCTCCTGCCCGTGGCGTCGCACATCGATGATGCGCGGCACCCTCCCCCATTCCTGAAAATCCCCTGGCCCGACTATAGCCAGCGGTCACAGGTGCTTGATCCCTCTAAAGTGTGATTTGCGCGCCCTGCTTGCGGCCGGCCTCCAAGGAAAGGCCCCATGCGCTGGCAGTGCTCAAGCATGGCCCATTTTTTTGGTTTGGCAAGGCTTCGACCGCTCTAGCATGCGGCCCGCGCCTTGAAAGGCACGGACCGCCACAGGGTCAGAGGGTGGAAAGGAAAGTGCTGTTGCTGGCCTGCCACTGAGTGATGTCCAGGCGGATGCGCTTCTTGTCGAGCTTGCCGACACTGGTCTTGGGAATTTCAGTAACAATGGCGATCTGGCTGGGGATCGCCCACTTGTTGATGTGCCCTTGCTCGACGAACGGCTTGAGGTGTTCCTTGAGGGAACGCGCGTCGATGCTCAGCCCCTCGCGCACCACCAGCAACGCGAACGGGCGCTCGCCCCATTGCGGGTCGGCCACGCCGACCACCGCCACCTCGCGCACCGCAGGATGCCGACTGACCAGGTCCTCGAGGTCGAGCGACGAGATCCACTCGCCCCCCGTCTTGATCACATCCTTGATGCGATCGCGGATATCGATGTAACCCATGCCATCGAGGGTCGCGACGTCACCGGTATGCAGCCAGCCACCCTGCCACAGTTCCTCGCTTTTTTCCGGCTCCTTGAAGTAACCCATGGTCAGCCACGGCGCACGCAGCACCAGCTCGCCCTGGGACTCCCCATCGGCAGGCAGGAAGTTGCCGTCGCCATCGACGATCGCCGCCTCCACCAGCGGCACCGGTACCCCGGCCTTGATGCGGTAGGTGACCCGCTCATCCTCGCTGCCGGCCTGCAACTCATCGTTCAGGTGCGCGGCGCTGATCAGCGGGCATGTCTCCGACATGCCATACGCCGCCGTGAGCTGGATGCCCCGGGCCAGGGCCGCCTCATACAGCGCCCGGTTGAGCGCGCTACCGCCGATGATGATCTTCCAGCCGCCGAAGTTTTCACCCTGGGAGGACGGGCAGTTGAGCAGCATCTGCAGGATGGTCGGCACGCAGTGGGAGAAGGTGACCTTTTCCTCGCGCCACAGCTTGACCAGCATGTCTGGTTCATAGCGCCCGGGGTAGACCTGCTTCATGCCAAGCATGGTGGCCGCATAGGGAATGCCCCAAGCGTGCACATGGAACATCGGGGTGATCGGCATGTACACATCGTTGCTGCCCAGCAGCCGCACGCTGTCGATGCTGCCGGTCACCGCGGCCTCGGCCAGGGTGTGCAGCACCAGCTGGCGGTGGGTGAAGTACACGCCCTTGGGGTTACCGGTGGTGCCGGTGGTATAGAAGGTGGTGGCCACCGAGTTTTCGTCGAAATCGGGGAAGTCGTACTGCGGGCTGGCAGCCGCCAGCAGTTGCTCGTATTCGCCGTGAAGGCCAGGCAGGTCGGCGCTCTTGTCCGGCCCGTCGGTCAGCAGCACGGTGCCTTGCACGGTGGTCAACTGGCTGGCGATGCCCTGGTAGAGGCCGACGAAATCGCTGTTGACCAGTACAAAGCGGTCTTCGGCGTGGTTCATGGTGTAGAGAATCTGCTCGGGGGACAGGCGCACGTTGATGGTGTGCACCACCGCACCGATCATCGGGATGGCGAACATGCATTCCAGATAGCGGTGGCTGTCCCAATCCATGACCGCCACGGTATCGCCAGCCTTCACGCCAGCGGCGCTCAGTACGTTGGCCAGGCGCGCGATGCGCTCGCTAAGTTGCGGGTAAGTGAGGCGTAACTGATCGCGATAGACGATTTCACGGGTCTTCTCGTAGCGCACGCCCGACATCAGCAGGCGCTTGATCAGCAGTGGATATTGGTAAGCGCCCTCGGCGGGCTTGATGATGCGCGTCTGCAGCATGGGTATCCCTTTTCTGGAAAGCGGGCCGGACAATTCAGGCACTTACTGTAGAACGGTGACGCATCGGTCAAATCAGCCGAAGGAATGATTTGGCTGGCACAGGTATGAGTGGGGCCGTCGTCGTTGACGAGCGGCGCCTGCGGAACTGACACTGCGCCCTGCATCCTGAGGCCCCTTCGCGAGGCAAGCCCGCGCCCACGGATAGCCGAACACCTTTGCCCTGACCGGAGCCCCACATGCCAAGCCAACGTCGCGCCGTGTTTCTCGATCACCACTCCCTCGACCTCGGCGACCTCGACCTTTCGCCCCTGCGCGCCCAGTTCGACGAACTGCAACTGCATGCCGCGACCCGTCCGGCCGAGGTTGCCGAACGCCTGCAGGGCGCCACCGCGGTGATCAGCAACAAGGTCATGCTCGATGCCGAGTCGCTCGCGGCCAACCCACAGCTCAAACTGATCCTGGTGGCCGCCACCGGCACCAACAACGTCGACCTGGCCGCCGCTCGCGCCCAGGGCATCACCGTGTGCAACTGCCAGGGTTATGGCACCCCGTCGGTGGCGCAGCACACCCTGGCCCTGTTGCTGGCGCTGGCCACGCGCCTGTGCGATTACCACCAGGCCGTGGCGGCCGGCCAGTGGGCCAAGGCCAGCCAGTTCTGCCTGCTGGACTTCCCCATCGTCGAGCTGGAGGGCAAGACCCTCGGCCTGCTCGGCCATGGCGAACTGGGTGGCGCGGTGGCGCGGCTGGCCGAGGCATTCGGCATGCGCGTGCTGACCGGGCAGATCCCTGGGCGCCCACCCCGCGCGGATCGCCTGCCGCTGGAAGAGCTGCTGCCGCAGGTCGACGCCCTCACCCTGCATTGCCCGCTCAATGAACAGACCCGCCACATGCTGGGCGCCCGCGAGCTGGCGCTGCTCAAACCGGGCGCCCTGGTGGTCAATACCGCCCGTGGCGGGCTGATCGACGAGCAGGCGCTGGCTGACACGCTGCGCAGCGGCCATCTGGGCGGTGCGGCCACCGATGTGCTGAGCGTCGAGCCACCGGTCAATGGCAACCCACTGCTGGCTGGCGACATCCCGCGCCTGATCATCACCCCGCACAGCGCCTGGGGCGCGGTGGAGTCGCGCCAGCGCATCGTCGGCCAGCTCGCCGAAAACGCCCTGGCCTACTTCGCCGGCCAGCCACGGCGAGTGGTCGGTTGATCGACTGAAGCCTCTGCTACACTGCGCCACTTTTTTCAGGAGGCGTCGTCCATGGACCCGCGCAGTGAAGTGTTGCTCCGCCAGGCGGACCTGTTCCAGGGCCCGCTGTTGATCGCCGGCGCCCAGGCCGATGGCCTGCTTGGCCAGCTGCCGGCGGCCCATGGCTGGACCTGGCATGCGGGCGATCAGGCGGTGCTTGAAAGTCGCTTCGCCGGGCGCAGCCACTATGGGGTCGAAGTGCCTGCGGTGGCCTTCGACAGCGCGGTGCTGTTCCTGCCCAAATCCCGCGAACTGGCCGCCTACCTGCTCAACGCGCTGGCGTCACGCCTGGCTGGCCGCGTGCTCTACCTGGTGGGTGAAAAACGCGGTGGCATCGAAGGTGCGGCCAAGCTGCTGCAGGCCTTTGGCAAAGCGCGCAAGCTGGACAGCGCGCGGCACTGCCAGCTGTGGCAGGTGACCGTCGAAAACGCCCCTGAAGCCAAGCCACTGCATAGCCTGGCCGAACGTTTCGAGCTGCCGCTGGCCGATGGCCCGCTGCAAGTCATCAGCCTGCCGGGCGTGTTCAGCCATGGCCGCCTGGACAAAGGCACGGCGCTGTTGCTGGAGCACCTCGACGGCCTGCCAGGCGGCCATGTGCTGGACTTTGGCTGCGGCGCTGGTGTGCTGGGGGCAACGGTCAAACGGCGTTACCCGCACAGCCGGGTCACCCTGCTGGATGTGGATGCATTCGCCGTAGCCGCCAGTCGCCTGACCCTTGCGGCCAACAACCTTGAGGGCGAGGTGATCAGCGGTGACGGCATCGACGCCGCCCCTGCCGACCTGGACCTGATCCTGAGCAATCCGCCCTTCCACACGGGGGTGCATACCGATTACCAGGCCTCGGAGAACCTGCTGAAAAAATCTGGCGAACATCTTCGAAAAGGTGGCGAAATACGCCTGGTTGCCAACAGCTTCCTGCGTTACCAACCCTTGATCGAAGGCGCGCTCGGCAACTGTGAAATTCGCGCCGAAGCCCAGGGCTTTCGCATCTACCGGGCAACCCGTGGCTGAAAACAGCGCTTGCCGAATGTGCGCGGTGTAGGCAGAATCCGCTCCGTCCTAGGGGAGTAGTCTCCCGCGAGCGCCCTGCTCGCCCGGTACGCGTCAACACACTTGGCCCACAGGCCATGGCGCGTACGACCCACGATCCGCACAGACGGATCCAGGGTTTGACAAGACCTATGACACGCACACCTTACCCGGGGCGGGGAGGCTGTACGTGTCATAGCCGTGTCGACCCGCCCCCGTAGGAAACCTGATGCTGGAATCTCTGCTGGTCCCCACCGCCATCGTTGCGCTCGCCGAAATCGGCGACAAGACGCAACTGCTCGCACTCATCCTCGCGGCGCGTTTTCGCAAGCCCTGGCCGATCATCGCCGGCATTGTCGCCGCGACCCTGGCCAACCATGCCGCCGCTGGCGCCGTGGGTGCCTGGGTGAGCAGCTTCTTCACCGAATCGGTACTGCACTGGATCCTCGCCGCAAGCTTCACCGCCACCGCGCTGTGGACCTTGGTGCCGGACAAGATGGACGATGATGAAAGCAGCAACGCGCGCCGTTTCGGGCCATTCCTGACTACCCTGATCGCGTTCTTCCTGGCGGAGATCGGCGACAAGACCCAGGTCGCCACGGTAATGCTGGCGGCGCAGTATCCGCACCTGATCATGGTGATCATCGGTACCACCCTGGGCATGCTGATTGCCAACGTGCCGGTGGTACTGGCGGGTAACTTCGCGGCCGAGAAACTGCCACTGACACTGATCCGGCGCCTGGCGGCGGCGGCGTTCGTGGTGCTGGCGATCGTCGCGGTGTATTCGGCGATGAAGACCAGCGGCTGGATAGGCTGACAGTGGCAAGAGGTGCAAGCAACCGACTTGTGTTGCTTGCACTGACCTCATCGCCGGCAAGCCGGCTCCCACAGGTACTGCGCAAGTCTCGAGAATGGCGCGGTCAAGGTGGGAGCCGGCTTGCCGGCGATAGGGGCGCACAGCGCCCCTGCCTGAATAGCTTACTTCTTGGCCGCTTGATACAGCGGCATCACCTTCGGAATCGCTGCCTGCAGCGAGGCAATCCGGCTGCTGGAGGCCGGGTGGGTGCTCATGAACTCAGGCGGTGCACCTTCGGAGGCCTTGCTCATCTTGTTCCACAGGGTGATCGCGGCGTTCGGGTCGTAACCGGCGCGCGCCGACAGTTCCAGGCCGATCAGGTCGGCCTCGTTCTCGTTGCTGCGGCTGTTGGGCAGGGTCATGGCGTAGTTCACCACGGTGTCGGCCAGCGCCATGCTGTCCTGGCCAAGCCCGAGGAAGGCACCCGCGCCCTGACGGGCCATTTCCACGCCATAGGCCTTGGACATCGCTTCACGGCCGTGCTCACGCAGGGCGTGGGCAATTTCGTGGCCCATGACCGCGGCGATCTCGGCATCGTTGAGCTTGAGCTGATCGATCAGCCCGGTGTAGACGATGATCTTGCCGCCCGGGCCGCAGTTGGCATTGAGCTCGTCGCTCTTGATCACATTGACTTCCCACTTCCACTGCGCGGCATCCGGCCGGAACACTGGAGCCTGAGCGATGAGGCGATCGGCGATGGCCTGCACGCGCTTGGCGTCGGCACTGCCCTTGTCCAGCACGCCCTTGCTCGACGCTTCGCCGAGGGTCTGCTGGTACGACTGGGCATACATCTGGTTGACCTCATCGGTCGAGAGCATGCTGAACATGTACTGCTTGCGCTCGACGCCCACGGCGCCACCGCTGGTGGTATTGACCGCCTGGCAGCCGCCCAGCAGGACGCTGGCGCTCAACATGCTGACAACGAATGACTTACGCATTAAAACACTCCCTTTTTACGTGCCGCGTATCCTAGGCCCTGATGCTCGCCTCGACCAGAGCCACAGGGAAGATTTCTTACAGGCCCCTCATGCTTTGGTATTAGCCCGCCGATAACCCAGGGATACGACCTCCTTGCGCGCGGAGCTTTTCATGAAGTTCAAGTCGATCCAGTTTTCCGTGGCCGCCCTGGCCGGTGCCATCGTGCTGAGCATTGTCGCGGCACTGGTGCTTTACGCCGTGTACTCCGGCCAACGCACCCAGGCGCTGGTGGAACAGCGCACACAGAAGCAGTTCGAAAGCGTGATCGAGCAGCGCCTGGCAGCCCTGGCCCGCACCCAGGTCAGCGAGATCCAGCGCGGCCTCGAGGCGCCCCTGTCGATTGCCCGCAGCCTGGCCACCAGCAACGCCATGCTCGGCATGCGGGCCGCCGATGGCAGCCCGCTGATGCGGGTCGACCGTGAACACTTGATCAACCAGCTCAAACGCACCGTCGAGGTCAACCCGACGGTGCTGGGCGCGTACCTGGGCTGGGAGCCCAACGCCCTCGACCATGACGACGCCCGCTACGTCGGCAGCAAGCTGGTCGGCATCGACGGCGCCAACGGCCGCTTCCTGCCCTGGTGGTTCCGTAACGGCGACGGCAGCCTCGGCCAGGACCAACTGGCCGACGTCAATGACCGCACCGTGCTGGCTACCGGTGTGCGCGCCAGCGAGTACTACCTGTGCCCGAAAGAGTCGAAAAAGGCCTGCGTGATCGACCCGGCACCCTACAAAGTCGGCGACAAGATGGTCATGCTCGCCTCGTTCGTCGAACCGATCATGGTCGATGGCCAGTTCCAGGGCATGGCCGGCGCCGACCTGTCGGTGAACTTCATCCAGGACCTGCTCAACGCCGCCGACCGCCAGCTCTACGACGGTGCCGGCGAGCTGGCACTGGTGTCGAGCAATGGCCGCCTGGTGGCCTATACCCGAGACCCGTCGAAGTTCGGCGAAAAGGCCAGCGAGGTGCTCGCCAGCGAAGAGGCGGCCACCCTGAGCAGCCTTAGCGGCGAAGCGCTGCATTATGAAGTGGACGCCGGCAAGGACCGCATCGAGCTGTACCTGCCGTTCAAGGTCGCCAGCACCGATGCGCGCTGGACCTTGCTGCTGGAACTGCCGTTGAGCACGGTGATGGCCGACGTCAACCAGTTGCAGCAGGACCTGGCCGAACAACGTCGCACCGACATCGCCGGCATGACCGTGGTCGGCCTGGGCATCGCCGCGCTGGGCCTGCTGGTGATCTGGCTGCTGGCCCACGGCATCGCCCGCCCACTGCGCCAGATGGTGGCCATGCTCGACGACATCGCCCAGGGCGAAGGCGACCTGACCCGCCGCCTGCAAAGCGACCGCGCCGACGAACTGGGCGCCATCGCCAAGGGCTTCAACACCTTCCTGATCAAGCTGCAGGCGATGATCAGCCAGGTGGTCAGCTCGGTACAGAAGGTCAGCGATTCGTCGGAGCACACCGCCGACATCGCCATCCGCACCAACCAGGGCGTGCACAAGCAGATGGTGGAGATCGACCAGGTAGCCACCGCCGTGCAGGAAATGACCGCCACCGCGCAGGATGTGGCGCGCAACGCCACCCAAGCGGCCCAGGCTGCCAGCGAGGCCGACCGTGCGGCCAACCAGGGGCTGGAGATCGTGCGTGACACCTCGCACTCGATCAGCGCACTGGCCGGCGAGATTGGCCGGGCGGTGACCGTGGTGCAGGACCTGGCCCGCGACAGCGAGAACATCAACGCCATCCTCGTGGCGATCCGCGCGATTGCCGAGCAGACCAACCTGCTGGCGCTCAACGCCGCCATCGAGGCCGCCCGCGCCGGCGAGCAGGGCCGTGGCTTCGCCGTGGTCGCCGACGAAGTCCGCAACCTGGCACAGAAGACCCAGCAGGCCACGCAGGAAATCCAGCAGATGATCCAGCAGCTGCAGCAGGGTACCCGCGAGGTGGTCAAGGTGATGGAAGACAGCCAGGGCAAGACCGACGTCAGCGTGCAGCAGGCCAGCCGCGCGGCGCAATCGCTGGAGAGCATCACCCAGGCGGTGTCGGTGATCAACGACATGAACACCCAGATCGCCAGCGCCGCCGAGCAGCAGAGCGCGGTGGCCGAGGACATCAACCGCAATGTGATCAGCATCGGCCAGGTGGCCGGCGAAGTTGCTGGCGGCGCCGATGAGTCGAGCCAGGCCAGCGCCGAGCTGACCAAGCTGGCCGAGCAGCAGCGGCGCCTGATCAATCAGTTCAGGGTGTGACCCCACGGCGCACAGATACACCTGTAGGAGCGGCCTTGTGCCGCGATAGGGATGCGCAGCAGCCCCGGCGATTTTGCATGATGCCGAGATCTTGGGGCCGCTATGCGGCCCTTTCGCGACACAAGGCCGCTCCTACAGGGATTACGCCAAGGCCTCAAGCCGGGGTCAGGCACTCCGGCCCATCGAGTTTCGGATCATTGACGAACAGCGCCAGCGCCCGCTCGCGCAAGGCACCTGGCGGCTTGGCCAGGATTTCGTGCAAACGCGGCAACGGTGTATCCGGGTCGAGCCAGAGCGCCTGCTCGGCCTCATCCAGGATCAGCGGCCGGCGCTGGTTCATGGCCGCCTGGGTGATCACCGCGCAGCTCAGCCAGACCTGCTCCTGCACCGGATACGCTTCCCAGACCGCGGCAAAGAACAGCGCCGAGCCCTCTCCCGGGGTGACCCAATAGGGGCGCTTGCGCGCCGTGCCGCGCCACTCGTAGAAGCCGTTGGCCGGTATCAGGCAGCGCCGCTGGCGGAACGGTTCACGGAACATCGGTTGCTCTGCGAGGGTCTCGGCGCGGGCCTGGGCCGGGGTACGGGAGAGGTCGGTCAACCAGGCCGGGGTCAGCCCCCAGCGGGCACTGGCCAGTTGCAACTGGCCATCGAGCTGGCGCTGAATCAGCACCGAGGCACCGGGAGAGATGTTCCATTGAGGCTGCTGGCCCGGGGGGAACCCCGGCAGGCCGGCGAAGGCCTGGGACCAGCGAAACAGGGCATAGCGTCCACACATGGGCGAAATCAAAACCTAACAGATCAGGGTTCCCGGATAACTTTCCGGTTCGTCGCCAGCAAGAGGCTGGGCCGCATTGTACGCATCGATCAGCTGCCGCGCGTAGCCGGCCTGTTCATCGGCCACTGCCAGGCCGAGCAGGCCCTGCATGGGCAGCTCGCCCACACCGCCCATCAGATCGCGCCCGACCAGGTGCACCTCGATGCCCTCGCTGACCAGCATGCCCACCAGCATCTGCGCCTCCAGGAGGCTTTCCGGGTCATAGATTCGCTGCATCAGTCATTCTCACCGTAGACATCGAGCATCCACTCATCGCCATGTACCTGCAGCACGAAGCGGATAGGCTTGCAGCACACCTGGCAGTCCTCGATGTATTCCTGATCGCCGCCGGACAGGTCCACCGTCGTTTCGACTTCTTCACCACAATAGGGACAATCGTAGCGTGCAGTCTCCAGCATCGCGGCCTCCCGAGTGACTTGTGCGTATAATTGCCGGTCTGTTTACAGGGCCTGTGTGTGTCCGAGCCGTTTTTCCGACCCCGTCCCTACCTTATTACCCTAGCCGTTTCCAACAAGAGAGCATGATGGGCGAATTCGATGCCATCCGACCGTACGACGACGCTGAGGTCCCTGCCGTTCTGGCACGCCTGCTCAGCGACCCGGCATTCCTCGATATCCTCACCCACTTCCGCTTCCCGCGCGCGGCGGGCGCCCTCGGCTGGCTGCTCAAGCCGCTGATCGCCCGGCGCCTGCGTAAAGAGTTCGCCGGCGTTACCTGCGTCTCGACGCTGCAGGACAAGGTCGAGTACTACGTCGACCGCACCATCGACCGCGCCACCGACGGTGTTACCTATTCCGGCGTCGAGCAGCTCAAGTCGGGCACCGCCTACCTGTTCCTGGCCAACCACCGCGACATCGTCATGGACCCGGCCTTCGTCAACTACGCGGTCTATCACGCGGGCCTGCCCACGCCGCGCATCGCCATCGGCGACAACCTGCTGCAGAAGCCGTTCGTCAGCGACATGATGCGCCTGAACAAGAGTTTCATCGTGCACCGCTCGATCAGCGGGCGCCGCGAGAAACTGGCCGCCTACCAGCTGCTGTCGGCCTACATCAACCACTCGATCCGCAACGACGGTGCCTCGATCTGGATCGCCCAGGCCGAAGGCCGCGCCAAGGACGGTGACGACCGCACCGATTCGGCCATTCTCAAAATGTTCCACATGAGCCGCAAGGACGAGCCGTTCGGCGCGGTGATCCAGAGCCTGAACCTGATCCCGGTGTCGATCAGCTACGAATACGACCCCTGTGACCAGGCCAAGGCCCGCGAGCTGTATATCCGCGCCACCACCGGCAGCTACAAGAAGGCCCCGGGCGAGGACGACAACAGCATCGCCCAGGGCATTACCGGCTACAAAGGGCGCGTGCACATCAACTTTGCCCCACCGGTGACCGAGTACCACGAAGACACCAAGCAGCTGGCGCAAGCCATCGACCGGCAGATTCTTGGTGGCTACCGGTTGTTCCCGGTGCACTACCTGGCCTATGCGATGTGGGCCGAGAAGGATGCGGCACTCGAGGTGCCAGGCGCGGAGAAGTTGTTCCCGGCGGACGAATTGGCCAAGGCCAGGGAAGAATGGCAGCGTCGCCTCGACGCATGCCCGGTGGAACAGCAGCCGTACCTGGTGCAGCAGTATGCGACGCCGGTGCGCAACCAGTACCAGGTGAAGCGCCAGCCCCTGTCCGCCTGAAGAGTGGCTTGTGCGAGCAACTGTCTTGCTCGCCATTCAAACAGCTGCACTCTGCCTGTGGGAGCGGGTTTACCCGCGAAGATGACACCTCGGTGCCTGGCACGGGCTATGCCCGTGTTCGCGGGTAAACCCGCTCCCACAGGCAGAGTGCAGGTCTTGAGTTCGCCGCTACCACCAATGGAACACCAGGCTTCAGACCCAGGTGCTGAACCACGACAGCAGCAGCGCCATGGCCAGGCACGAAAAACCGAGGATGTAGTAGTAACGCGGCACGCGCCGGTCGAAGGCATCCACCAGCCCTTCGTCCACCGCCAGGCTTTCACGGGTCATGTTGGCGCGGCGCCGGGCACTGTGCAGCAGCAGCCCGCCAGGGCAGGTTATGAACAGGGCCAGCAGGTTGATCAGCTTGGCCGGGTGGGCAGCCAGGAAGCCCCAGAGCACTTGCAACGACATCGCACGACCTCGGTATCACGACGGCAAAGCCCGGCATTCTACCCAAGCCGGCCTGCCCCTCCCGCTTTTTGCGACAAAGTGTCAGTTAATTTCATCTGTCACACGCTCGTCATCAGGACAGGCCACCCTGTCGGCCTTCCACCGTACCGGAGCTTGTCATGCTGCACGCCGAAAACCAGGACCGCCTGTACCTCGTTGCCCAGAGCGATGAGCAACAAGCGCTGATCGACAGCTTCTCGATCAATGTCCAGGATCGCCAGTGGCTGGTGTATTGCGCCTTGGGCGGACACAGCCATGACGACCTGCCCGAGGTCGACATGCAGACCGGCATCAGCTTGCTGGACTTCCACGTCCTAGCGGCCTGAGACATCTTCAACGGCTTCATCGCAGGCTGAATGCATCGTTTGAAACCAGCAAACATCCTGTGGGAGCGGCTTTAGCCGCGAAGCAAGCGACGCGGTGCATGGCACCGGCTTCGCCGGTGTTCGCGGCTAAAGCCGCTCCTACAGGGCCGGCGCTCTACTCAGGATATGCACAGCCCTGTGGGCACCGGCGAAGCCTGCGCACAAAAAAGCCCGCTGCCTGGCACCCAGGCAGCGGGCTTTTGCATTACACCGAAGCGCTTACTCGCCCAGCACCTGCCCGATGGTCGGGTCCTTGAACAGGCGGGTAAGGGCATCGCTGAGCACATCGCTCACCAGCTTGGTGTTGGTTTCCTGGTTCGGCGCCATGCCGAAGCGCTGGTCGAGCGAAGCACCGTAGCGGCCGCTGTAGCGGCGGTTGGCGTTCGACACGTCTGCGCGGAAAGTGGCGCCGATGGTGGCCTCGGTCACGTACATCTTGTCCTTGGGCGACTGGTACTTCAGTTCGGCCAGGGTCACGGTCAGCTGCGGCGCGTTGCCAGCGTTGGGCGTCGGGGTGAAGCCAAGCAGGCGCACTGCCGCTTCGGCCTGGGCCTGCAGCTTGGGCACGACATCATTGCCACTGACGCTGATGGTGCTGGTTTCGGGGTACATGCCCCCACGGGTGCCCAGCGATTGCGAGGCGCGACCGTCAACCACCCTGACCACCACCGGCTGGCCATGGCCGACCGGCGCAAGTTGCTGAGTGAGCTTGGGTTGCGGGCTGAGTTGTTGCGGGCTGTGGGCACACCCGGCCAGGCTCAGGCTGGCCACCGCGAACAAACCGACCAACAGACGTTGCAACATGCGCATTTCTCCAGAAAAAGCGGCAAAGGCCCACAGTATACCTAGGGGCAAGCTCTAAGCGGCAAGCCTCAAGCTGCAAGAGGAGGCAGAGCGCGTGACGGCACACGGCTTTCTTGCTGCTTGCAGCTTTCGGCTTGCAGCTCGCCCCGCTTGTCACAATGGTTTCATGCCCCCGCCGTTATGCTTGCGCCAGCCCGACCTGACAGGACAAACCGCCATGGCCTCGCTCTGGACCCTGCTTTTCAAACGTCAGCGCCACTTCACCTACGCCCACCTCGACAGCAATGGCATCTGCCTGGGCTTCAAGCACACGCGCCAGCCGCCAACGGCCGCCGGCTGGGTCCTGGTCAGCGAGGCGCACCTCGGCTGGCTGGGCCAACCGCTACCCGCCAGCGCCCGAATTTGCAGCCACGCAACCAGCCGTTGGCAGCGTCGCCCCCTCGCAGCCTGACAAACGCTGCAATAAAAACCCATAAAGACCGACCTTTCTGCCTGCGACCTCGCTATAATCTGCCCCCGATTATAAGGACGTCTCCTGATCGGGCCCCGCATTCGCCGACTGACCCCGGCACCTTCTACGCTTCGCCCACAGAGAGCCTTCCACTCAGGTCTTGCATTGGCTGTCGTGCCTGCTGTTTCCGGCCTTCTGCTGCGCATGAACCTGCGGGTTGCCATCGTGCAGTCCACTTTTGAGGTTCACGTCTCCAAAAGAGCGTGAAAAAACGGTTTTTCACAACTTCACGAGAGTGTGGCGAGCAATGAACAGTCTGGCATGTGTAAAAGCAGCAGATCTTTCACAAACAGCCCTGCGCAGACGGCACAAGCGCTCATCCTGGATGGGAGCCTGAGGCCGGCCCGTAACGCATGACGGATCACTTGACCATAAGTCGAATTGCCGCACCCGTGGCAAACGGCGTTCAATACCTGAACACCCAAGACTGATTGGCAGTGTCCGCTGAAGTTGCAAGAACTGCGAAGAGTCGGACATGGCGATCCTGGCAAACCCAGGGATCCTGTGCTGTCAATTAGGTAGCTGTAGATTGTGGAGACGCGTTAAATGGCGCAGAACGAATCGGTTGATGTGGTACTGGTAGGCGCGGGCATCATGAGTGCCACCCTGGCCGTACTGCTCAAGGAGCTCGACCCGACCCTGAAGCTTGAGGTCGTAGAGGCGATGGACTCCGGAGCCGCGGAGAGTTCCAACCCCTGGAACAACGCCGGTACCGGCCATGCCGGCCTGTGCGAGCTGAATTACACCCCGCAGGCCGCCGATGGCAGCATCGACATCAAGAAAGCCGTGCACATCAACACCCAGTTCGAGGTTTCGCGCCAGTTCTGGGCCTACCTGAGCAAGAAGGGCAACTTCGGCTCGCCGCGTGCTTTCATCAACCCGGTTCCGCACCTGAGCTACGTCGAGGGTGACAAGGGTATCGACTTCCTCAAGAAGCGCTTCGAGCTGCTCAAGCAGCACCACGCCTTCTCGGAGATGGAATACACCGAAGACAAGGCCGTGATGAACGACTGGATGCCGCTGATGATGCCGGGCCGCCCGGCTGACCAGCGCATCGCCGCGACCCGCGTGGCCAAAGGCACCGACGTCAACTTCGGCGCCCTGACCAACAAGCTGCTCAAGCTGCTGGGCAACAGCCCGGACACCCAGGTCAAGTACAGCAAGAAGGTCGTCGGCCTGCGCCGTAACGGCAGCGCCTGGACCGTGAGCATCAAGGACGTCAACAGCGGCGGCAGCCGTGAAGTCGACGCCCGCTTCGTCTTCCTCGGCGCCGGCGGTGCCGCACTGCCCCTGCTGCAGGCCTCCGGCATCCCGGAAAGCAAAGGCTTCGGCGGCTTCCCGGTCAGCGGCCAGTGGCTGCGTTGCGACAACCCGGAGATCGTCAAGCAGCACCAGGCCAAGGTCTACAGCCAGGCCGCGGTTGGCGCCCCGCCCATGTCGGTTCCGCACCTGGATACCCGCGTGGTCGATGGCAACACCTCGCTGCTGTTCGGCCCGTACGCCGGCTTCACCACCAAGTTCCTCAAGCACGGCTCGTTGATGGACCTGCCGCTGTCGGTGCGCATGGGCAACATCGGCCCGATGCTGGCCGTGGCCCGCGACAACATGGACCTGACCAAGTACCTGGTCAGCGAAGTGATGCAGTCGATGGAGCAACGCCTGGAAGCCCTGCGTCGCTTCTACCCCGAGGCGAAAGCCGAGGACTGGCGCCTGGAAGTGGCCGGCCAGCGGGTACAGATCATCAAGAAAGACCCGAAAAAAGGCGGCGTGCTGCAATTCGGCACCGAGCTGGTTTCGGCCGCGGACGGCAGCCTGGCTGCACTGCTCGGCGCATCGCCCGGCGCTTCGGTGACCGTGTCGATCATGCTCGAGCTGATCGAGCGCTGCTTCCCCGAGCAGGCGAAGGGTGCCTGGGCTGCCAAGCTCAAGGAAATCTTCCCGGCCCGCGAGAAGGTCCTGGCGACCGACGCTGCGCTGTACCACAAGATCAGCGCCGACAACGATGTGGCGCTGGACCTGGCGCAGGACAGCCCGGCCAAGCACTACGCCTGAACCGGCTGAAACGAAAAAACGCCCCTCGGGGCGTTTTTTTGTGCCTGGACCACCAGGCTTTGCACCGCCTTGTAGGAGCGGCCTTGCCGCTCCTACAGGGGCATGCGCCCACGGGATCAGCCGCGGGCGTTGTCGATGATCTCGATGTACTCAGGGGCGTTGCGCTGGTCGGCAATCACCTCGACGAACGTCTTGCCGTGCTCGTCCTTGCCATCCAGGTCGTATCCGGCCTCGAGGAAGAAACCGACATAACGCTCGAAATCGTCGATACGCAGGCCACGGTAGCCTTTGATCAGCTTGTGGTGCGACGGCGAGGTGAGGCCATCGGCCGGCTCGAACTGCAGGAAGCTCTTGATGTACTCGTCGCTGATTTCGTCACCAATCACCTGTTTCTTGTCTTTACGCATCAAGGACTCCCACTGGACTGTCTAGGACATTTTCGAAGGCCGGCAGTGTACCCCTCGAGTCGATCGTGCCTCAACGCGTACGTACGGTTCCGGTGTGCAGATCGGCCCAGACATGGCCGTTGCCATAAGTGAGGAACTGCACGTAAAGGGTCTCGTTGCGCAGCAGGTCCATGATCACCCGATAGTCGGCCATCGGGTAATTGAGGGTCAGGGTGCGGCGCTTGTCGTCATAGGCCGGCTTTTTCAGGCTCTTGCCGCCCTCGCCGTCGAAGTTGATCAGCACCTCGCCGATGGTCGAGCCCTTGCTCAAGGGCTTGCCCTTCAGGCGCATCTGCAACGAGGAGGTGATTGGGATGGGTTGCTGGTCGGACTGGCGCTGGGTGCCCACCACCACCGAATAGTCGGTGACCTGTAGCAACTGCTGGCTGGTCGGTGCTTCCTGGCGCAGGGCGAGGTCGTCGGGGGGCAGGAACTGGCTGTGCAGCGGGGCAGCGGATAGCGGCAGGCTCACCGCCAGCAGGAGAGGGACGAACGCACGCATGTGAGGCTCCTTGGCTTGAAGGGGCACTCTAGCATGGTCTGTTCGGCCGAAGCGGCCTGCTCGGCGAGGCCGCCTGACCGCTCAGTCGAACTGCGCGCGCATCCAGGCCTGGTACTCGGCCACACCGGCCTCGCCTTCACGCGGCGCCCAGTGGGCAAGCTCGCCCTCACCCACCGGGCGGTAAGGCCCGGCCTTGCATTCGAACAGCATGCTGTCGGCTTGCAGCACCACCAACCCGTGGTAGGTCCCCGGCGCCAGATCGACACCCAGGCAGTCACCGCCCGCCTCCATGACACGTTTGCCGGTGACGGTACCCTGCTCGTCGAAAATCAGCAGGCCGATCCGCCCTTTGAGCACGATCAACGCCTCGGCCTTGTCCGCGCTCAGGTGCCGGTGCGGCGGAATGTAGGTATCCGGTTGCAGGCCCACGGCCATGCGGTGGCAAGGCTCTTCCATGTCATGGAAGTTGTGGTGCTGGCGGCCACGCGGGTTGGCCGCTGACTGTGCTGCCAGCCCGGTGAACAACGCCTGATCGATAAACGCGGGCTGGCGCATGATTACAAGCCCTTGACGGCGAAGATGCCGTTGGCGTTGCGCCAGTAACCCTTGTAGTCCATGCCATAGCCGAAGATGTAGCGGTCGACGCACGGCAAGCCGACGTAGTTGGCTTTCAGGTCCGGGCTGGCCTTGCGGTCGTGATCCTTGTCGATCAGCACCGCGGTGTGCACCGAGCGGGCACCGGCATGCTTGCAGAACTCGATGATGGCGCTGAGGGTGTGGCCCTCGTCGAGGATGTCGTCGACGATCAGCACGTCACGGTCAATGAACGACACCTCGGGCTTGGCCTTCCAGAACAGCTCGCCGCCGCTGGTCTGGTTGCGGTAGCGGGTGGCGTGCAGGTACGAGGCCTCCAGCGGGAACTGCAGGTGGGTGAGCAGCTTGCCGGCGAAGATCAGGCCACCGTTCATCACGCAGAAAACCACCGGGTTCTTGTCGTGCAGGTCCTTGCAGATCTGTTTGCCGACCTCGGCGATGGCGGCCTCGACCTCGGCTTCGTTGTACAGGCAATCAGCCTCGTGCATCACTTGACGGATATGCTCGAGATCGGCGGACATGGCGCTCTCCAGGGGGTGCGTTTTGGAAAAGCGGGCAAAGGTACGCATCCGCTCGTCCCAGATCAAGCCTTTATGGACTAACGTGCACAATGACCGCACGACAGTCAGGACTGAATAGATTAATCTAGCGCGGTTTTTTTGCCCGCCTTCCGGAGCCCCCCTATGCCTACTCGTGAGATCCGCCATCCGCTGATCCGCCATAAGCTCGGCCTCATGCGCCGCGCCGATATCAGCACCAAGAATTTTCGCGAACTCGCCCAGGAAGTCGGCGCGCTGTTGACCTATGAAGCCACCCAGGACCTGCCACTCGAGACCTACGAGATCGACGGCTGGTGCGGCAAGGTGCAGGTCGAGAAAATCGCCGGCAAGAAGATCACCGTGGTGCCTATCCTGCGTGCCGGCATCGGCATGCTCGACGGCGTGCTCAGCCTGATCCCCGGCGCCAAGGTCAGTGCAGTGGGCGTTGCCCGCAACGAGGAAACCCTCGAAGCGCACACCTACCTTGAAAAGCTCGCACCGGACATCAACCAGCGCCTGGCCCTGATCATCGACCCGATGCTGGCCACCGGCGGCTCGATGGTCGCCACCATCGACCTGCTGAAGAAAGCCGGCTGCAAAGAGATCCGCGCCATGGTGCTGGTCGCGGCACCTGAAGGTATCGAAGTGGTGGAGAAAGCCCACCCGGATGTGAAGATCTACACCGCCTCGATCGACCAGCGCCTGAACGAACATGGCTACATCGTCCCCGGCCTGGGCGATGCCGGTGACAAGATCTTCGGCACCAAGCAGAAGGACGCCTGACCATGCAGGACGGCTTCAACGACCCGCTCTGGCGCCAGGTCGTCTCGGGCGCGCAGATGCTCTTCGTGGCATTCGGCGCGCTGGTGCTGATGCCGCTGATCACCGGCCTCGACCCCAACGTCGCGCTGTTCACAGCCGGCATCGGCACCTTGCTGTTCCAGTTGGTGACCGGTCGCCAGGTCCCGGTGTTCCTGGCGTCGAGCTTTGCCTTCATCACCCCGATCATCCTCGCCAAGGGCCAGTTCGGCCTGGCCGAGACCATGGGCGGCGTGATGGCCGCAGGCTTCGTCTACACCTTCATGGGCCTGATGGTGAAGATCAAAGGCACCGGCTTCATCGACCGCATGCTGCCGCCCGTGGTCATCGGCCCGGTGATCATCTCCATCGGCCTGGCCATGGCGCCGATTGCCGCCAACATGGCCATGGGCAAGGGCGGTGACGGCGCTGCGCTGATGCCGTACAAGACCGCGATGATGATCTCCATGCCGGCGCTGCTGACCACGCTGATCGTGGCGGTGTTCGGCAAAGGCATCTTCCGCCTGGTACCGATCATCTCCGGCGTGCTGGTGGGCTTTGCCCTGTCGTTCGCCTTTGGCGTGGTCGACACCGCCAAGATCGCCGCGGCCCCTTGGCTGGAACTGCCGAACTTCACCGCCCCGGCCTTCAACTGGCAGGCCATCCTGTTCATCGTTCCGGTCGCCCTGGCACCGGCGATCGAGCACATCGGCGGGGTGATCGCCGTCGGCAGCGTGACCGGTCGTGACTACCTGAAGAAGCCTGGCCTGCACCGCACCCTGCTGGGTGACGGCCTGGCAACCACCGCCGCCGGCCTGTTCGGCGGCCCGCCCAACACCACCTACGCCGAAGTGACCGGCGCGGTGATGCTGACCAAGAACTACAACCCGAAGATCATGACCTGGGCGGCGGTGTTCGCCATCACCCTGGCCTTCATCGGCAAGTTCGGCGCGCTGCTGCAGAGCATCCCGGTACCGGTGATGGGTGGCATCCTCTGCCTGCTGTTCGGCTCGATCGCGGCGGTGGGCATGAACACCATGATCCGCCACAAGATCGACCTGGCCGAAGCGCGCAACCTGGTGATCGTGTCGGTGACCCTGGTGTTCGGCATCGGCGGCGTACTGATCGGCAGCGGCGACGGCCCGGACGACTGGGGCCTGAAGGGTATTGCCCTGTGCGCCATTGTGGCCATTGCCCTGAACCTGATCCTGCCGGGCAACGATGGCTGGAAACACAAGAAGCTGGATGATCAGTTGCCTTGATTCGGCGCTAGCCTGATCTGGCCTCTTCGCGGGTAAACCCGCTCCCACAGGATTTTCACCGAACCTGTGGGAGCGGGTTCACCCGCGAAGAGGCCAGCCCAGGCAACCCAGGCCTCAGGCCATATCGCACATAAACCTCCTCCCACAGGATTTTCACCGAACCTGTAGGAGCGGGTTCACCCGCGAAGAGGCCAGCCCAGGCAACCCAGGCCTCAGGCCTTCTCGCACATAAACCTCCTCCCACAGGATTTTCACCGAACCTGTGGGAGCGGGTTCACCCGCGAAGAGGCCAGCCCAGGCAACCCAGGCCTCAGGCCATATCGCACATAAACCTCCTCCCACAGGATTTTCACCGAACCTGTGGGAGCGGGTTTACCCGCGAAGAGGCCAGCCCAGGCAACCCAGGCCTCAAGCCTTCTCGCACATCCCCGCCAACACCTTCACCCACTCCGGGTGATCATTCAGGCACGGCACCAACACCAGTTCCTTGCCACCCGCCTCGATGAACTGCTCCTTGCCCCGATCGCCGATCTCTTCCAGCGTCTCGATGCAGTCGGCGACGAATGCCGGGCACATCACCAACAGCTTCTGCACCCCCGCCTTGCCCAGCTCATCCAGGCGCGTTTCGGTGTAGGGCTCGATCCACTTGGCGCGCCCCAGGCGCGACTGGAACGACACCGACCACTTGCCATCCGGGATACCCATCTTCTGCGCGAAAGCCTTGGCGGTGGCCAGGCACTGGCCGCGATAGCACACCGCGCGCATCTCGGCGCTGGCGCCGGCACAGCAGTCGGCGGCCTGGAAATCGTGGTTGCCGGTGGGGTCGAGCTTCTTCAGATGGCGCTCGGGCAGGCCATGGAAGCTCAGCAGCAGGTGATCGTAACCCTGCTCCAGGTGCGGCCGGGCGCTGGCGACCAGCGCATCGATGTAGTCGGGGTGGTCGTAGAACGGCTGCAGGATACGGGTCTGCAACGGCAGCTTGCGCTCGGCGATGGTCTGCTTGGCCAACTCCACCACGGTGGTCACGGTGCTGTCGGCGAACTGTGGATAAAGCGGCGCCAGGGTCACTTTACGCACGCCCTGGGCAGCCAGGCGCTCAAGCACCTCGGGCAGCGCCGGCTGGCCATAGCGCATGGCGATCTCGACCGGGCCATGGGGCCAGTGGGCGGTCATCGCCTGCTGCAAGCGGCGGGTCAGCACCACCAGCGGCGAACCTTCGTCCCACCAGATCGAGGCGTAGGCATGGGCCGACTGCTCGGGGCGCTTGATCAGGATCAGCGACACCAGCAGGCGTCGCACCGGCCAGGGCAGGTCGATCACGTACGGGTCCATGAGGAACTGGTTGAGGTAACGGCGCACGTCGGCCACCGAGGTGGAGGCCGGCGAGCCCAGGTTGACCAGCAGCAGAGCGTGATCGGTCATGCAGCGTCCTATGTCAGAGGCGGCTGGACAGGTTGCCCAGCGCCGATTGCAGATCGTTGAAGCGGAACGTGAAGCCTGCCGCCAGCAGGCGCACCGGGCGGGCACGCTGGCCGCCAAGCAGCAATGTGGATAACTCACCCAGCCCGGCCTTGAGCAGCACCGCCGGCATCGGCAGCAACGCCGGCCGATGCAGGGCACGCCCCAGTTGCCTGGCGAACTCGCGATTGCGCACCGGCTCCGGGGCGCAGGCATTATAAGGACCGCTGGCCTCCTTGTGCTGCAACAGAAAATCAATCAGGGCGACCTGATCGTCTATATGCACCCACGGCATCCACTGCCGGCCATCGCCCAGCGGCCCGCCCAGCCCCAGCTTGAACGGCAGGCGCAGGCGCGACAAAAAGCCGCCGTCGCTGGCCAGCACCAACCCCGTTCGCACCAGCACCACACGGATGCCAAGGGCCTGGGCGCGCAAGGCGGTCTCCTCCCAGGCGATGCACAACTGGCTGGCAAAATCTTCCTTCACCGGCACGGACGCCTCGGTCAGCTCACGCTCGCCACCGTCGCCATACCACCCCACGGCAGAGCCGGATATCAGCACCTCGGGGCGTTGCTCGCGGCCCTCGAGCCAGGCCAGCAACTGCTCGGTGAGGGTGATCCGGCTGGCCCAGAGCAGGCTGCGTCGCCCGGCTGTCCAGGGCCGGTCGGCGATCGGCGCGCCGGCCAGGTTGATCACCGCGTCCACGGCATCATCCGCGGCAATGTCCTCCAGCCGAGCGACACCCCGCACGTCGCTGCCGCAGCGTTTGGGCACCTGCGCGGGGGTACGGCTCCACACGGTCAGGCGGTGACCCTGCCCTCGCCACAGCTGGCAAAGGTGCTGGCCGATGAGGCCGGTACCGCCGGTCAGCAATATATGCATGACTGTGTCCTCAGAGTTGGCGGCCGTGGTCTATTTTTAAGATCAAGGCACTTTTTTGACCGAACGCTCTCGGATAAACATAGGCCAAGCTGCCCTATCGAGCGGAATAACCTTATACAAACATTGCGTATTGTACAGGTTTGCCTGGCAGCGTAGGCTGCGAACAGCGAGGTTCGAAGAGGCCATCATGACAGTACCTATTGCCATCATCGGTGCCGGCATCGCCGGTTTGTCCGCCGCCCAGGCCTTGCAGAAAGCCGGGCACACCGTCCATCTGTTCGACAAAGGCCACGGCAGCGGCGGGCGCATGGCCAGCAAGCGCAGCGAGGCCGGTGCGCTTGACCTCGGTGCCCAATACTTCACCGCCCGCGACCGGCGTTTCGTCGAGCAGGTGCAACATTGGGTCGCCAGCGGCTGGGCCGAACAGTGGAAGCCGCAGCTGTACAACTACCGCGATGGCGAACTCACCCCCTCCCCTGACGAACAGACCCGCTGGGTCGGCGTACCGCGCATGAGCGCCATCACCCGCGGCTTGCTCAAGGACGTCACGGTCAACTTCGGCTGCCGCATCGCCGAGGTGTTCCGCGGCAAGCACTACTGGCACCTGCAGGACACCGATGGCTGCAGCCACGGCCCGTTCAGCCGCGTGGTCATCGCCGTGCCGGCGCCCCAGGCAACGCAACTGCTGACCGCCACCCCAAAGCTTGCCGCAGTCGCTGCAGGTGTGCAGATGGAGCCGACCTGGGCGATCGCCCTGGGCTTCGAAACCCCGCTCGATACCCCTATGCAAGGCTGCTTCGTACAAGACAACGCGCTCGACTGGCTGGCGCGCAACCGCAGCAAGCCCGGGCGTGAAGCGCACCTCGACACCTGGGTGCTGCACGCCACCTCCAACTGGAGCAAGCAACATATCGACCTGCCCAAGGAAGACGTGATCGAACAACTGTGGGGCGAATTCGCCGAGCTGGTCGGTTGCGTGGTGCCTGCGCCGACGTTCGCCCTCGCCCACCGCTGGTTGTATGCCCGGCCAGCCGTGAACCATGAATGGGGCGCCCTGGCCGATGCCGACCTGGGCCTGTATGCCTGTGGCGACTGGTGCCTGTCCGGGCGTGTCGAAGGCGCCTGGCTCAGCGGCCAGGAGGCGGCCCGGCGATTGCTGGAACACCTGGAATAGCCGGACAAAAAAATCTATACAAGAAATAATTCTTGTATAAGTTTTCAAATGTGCTGGAATTGCCTTGTACAAACCCTGCTGCCTGTACAAGTAATTCCGGAGCACGCCATGAACCATCCTTCCCCGAGCGGCAAGCCACGCCTGGCCATCAGCGCCTGTCTCACCGGCCTCAACGTGCGCTATAACGCCGGGCACAAGCACTCCGACCTGTGCCATGAGCTGCTCGATGAGCACTTCGAATGGGTGACCGTGTGCCCGGAAGTCGCCATCGGCCTGGGCGTACCTCGCGAACCGATCCGCCTGGTCGGCGACCCGGAGCACCCTGCCGTCACCGGCACCCGCGACAGCAGCACCGATTTTTCGGGCCCGCTGCGTGCCTACGGCCAACAGATGGCCAGCGAACTCGACGATATCTGCGGCTACATCTTCATGCAGAAATCGCCTTCCTGCGGGCTCGAGCGGGTCAAGGTGTACCAGGAGAACGGCTACCCGGCCAGCCAGGGCGGGCGTGGCGCCTACGCCGCCGCCTTCTGCGCCAGCCGCCCGGACCTGCCGGTGGAAGAAGAAGGCCGCCTGCACGACCCGGTGCTGCGCGAGAACTTCATCAGCCGCGTGTATGCCTATGCCGACTGGCAGCAGGTGCTGCAGGGCGGCCTCAGCCGTGGCGCGCTGATCCGCTTCCACGCCCGCTACAAGTACCTGTTGATGGCCCATAACCCGCAGGCGTATCGAAGCCTGGGCAAGCTGCTCGGCAGCATGACCCGCGACCAAGACCCCGAGCAGTTCGGTCGCGCTTATTTCAGCCAGCTGATGCAAGCCCTGCGTCGCTGCGCCAGCCGCGGCACCCATGGCAACGTGCTGCAGCACCTGAGCGGTTACCTGCGCAACGACCTCGACCAGGCCGACAAGGCCGAGCTGCAGCAGATCATCGGCCAGTACCAGCAAGGCGTGGTGCCGCTGGTGGTGCCCTTGACCCTGCTCAAACACCACCTGCGTTGCCACCCCGACCCCTACCTTTTGCAGCAGGCCTACCTGCAACCCCACCCTGAACGCCTCGGGCTGCGCAATGCCATCTGAAGCCCTGCTACCCATTGGCGAAGTCGCCCGGCTGACCGGCGTCAACCCGGTCACCCTGCGCGCCTGGGAGCGCCGTTACGGGTTGATCAAGCCGCAACGCACAGCCAAGGGCCACCGCCTTTATCCACAGGACCAGGTGCAGCGCGTCCAAGCAGTGCTGCGCTGGCTCGAACGCGGCGCGGCGGTAAGCCAGGTGCGCGCACTGCTGGACAACGCGGCGGACGCCAGCACCCCGGTCGAGGGCGAATGGGGTGAGCGCATCGAGCAACTGATCGAAGCCATCGCCCATCTGGCGCAACGCCCACTCGACCAACTGCTGAATCAGGCCATGGCCCTGTATCCGGCCGTCACGGTGTGCGAACGGCTGTTGCTGCCGCTGCTCGACGCGCTTGCCCTGCGCTGGCAAACGCACTTCGACGCGGGCCTGGAGCAGGCGTTCTTCAACACCTGGCTGCGCAGCAAGCTGGGCGCCCGGGTGTACCACGACAGCCATTCCCTGGCGGGGGCTTGCGTACTGCTCGCACGCACCGACGACACCCCCTTCGATGCCGAGTTCTGGCTCTGCGCCTGGCTGCTCAGCAGCAGTGGCCAGCCGCTGGAGATCCTCGAATGGCCCGTGGAACCCCGCCAACTGCGCCAAGCCGTCGAGCTGCTGCAGCCACGCGCGCTGCTGCTCTACCTCGGCCGGCGCCCGGACCTCGCCGCCCTCGGCCGCACCCTGCAGGACCTAAACAGCGCAAAACTCCTGGGCGGCCGCAGCATCAGCCTGCATCAGGCCGAACTGCAAGCCTTGGGCCTGCCCGGCCTGCAGTTGTTCGACAGCCCACAGGCCGCCTTGCACCGCCTTCAACACTCAACAGGCCGTTAAACCCATGCAATTGATCTGGCTGCGCAGCGACCTGCGCATCGACGACAACACCGCCCTCTCGGCCGCCTGCCAGCGCGGCCCTGCCGTGGCCCTGTGGATCGCCAGCCCCGGGCAGTGGCAAAGCCACGACGACGCCGCCTGCAAGGTCGACTTCTGGCTGCGCAACCTGCGCCAGCTGCACCAGTCGCTGCAAGCCCTGAACATCCCGCTGCTGATTCGCCATACCGACAGCTGGGCCCAGGTGCCTGAAGCGGTACTCGAGGTGTGCCGCCAGCACAACATCGAGGCCGTGCACTGGAACGACGAGTACGGCGTCAACGAAGCCCGACGCGACCAGGCCACCGCACGAAAGCTGGAACAGGCCGGGATCGGTGCCTACGGCCATCTCGACCAGTTGCTGTTCAAGCCCGGTAGCGTGCTCACTCGCAGCGGGCACTACTTCCAAGTATTCAGCCAGTTCAAACGGGTTTGCCTGGAGCACCTGCACCGCAGCCTGCCCGCCCGCGCCCCGCGTGTTCAGCGCCAGAGCGCCGTGGCCATCGCCAGCGACCCCATCCCTGCGCACATCGAAGGCTTCGACGGCATACCCCCTGCCCTGAGCGAGCATTGGCCGGCCGGCGAGGACGAAGCGCACCAGCGCCTGGCGCGCTTCCTCGACGAATGTGTCGAGGACTACCCACAACAGCGCGACCTGCCCGCCGTGGCCGGCACCAGCCAACTTTCACCCTACCTGGCCGCGGGGGTGATCTCGCCGCGCCAGTGCCTGCATGCCGCCCTGGCCAGCAACCAGGGTGAGTTCGACAGCGGCAATGCCGGCGTGCAGACCTGGGTCAACGAACTGCTGTGGCGGGAGTTCTACAAACACATCCTGGTGGGTTATCCACAGGTGTCCCGGCACCGCGCCTTCCGTGCCCACACCGAGGCCCTGCCCTGGCGCAACGCACCTGAAGACCTGCAAGCCTGGAAAGAAGGCCGCACCGGTTTCCCGATCATCGATGCCGCCATGCGCCAGCTGCTGCACACCGGCTGGATGCACAACCGCCTGCGCATGATCGTGGCCATGTTCCTCAGCAAGAACCTGCTGATCGACTGGCGCGAGGGGGAACGCCATTTCATGCGCCACCTGATCGACGGCGACCTGGCCGCCAACAACGGCGGCTGGCAGTGGAGTGCATCGACAGGCACAGACGCAGTGCCCTACTTTCGCATCTTCAACCCGGTCACTCAGTCGCAACGCTTCGATTCTAAGGGCGTTTTCATCCGTCACTGGCTGCCAGAGCTGCGGCACAGGGATGATAAACACATACATTTTCCGGTGAAATCCGCCGATCTGTTTGCTACAAATTACTACATCAGTCCGATCGTCGATCTCGAACGCAGTCGCCAGCGTGCATTGGACGCCTTCAAGGGTTTGTCCACCTGGCAGGATCAGAGGGAAACAATTTGAGTACTACACGCAGTTTCTGGGTAACGGGGGCTACCAACGGACTTGGTCTGGCCCTGGTGGAACGATTGCTCGACCTGGGGCAACGGGTCGCCGCAAGCAGCAGGGACTGCGAGCAACTCCAAACTTTGAGCGAACAGGTGCTTTGCCTTCCTGGCCAGTTACAGGAGGTAGGCCAGGCCGATACCGCCAGCCAGCAGCTGCAGGCGCGGTGGGGTGCGCTCGACACCTTGATCATCAACGCCGGCAGCTGCGACTACCTGGCCGACGACGTGACGGGCACCGACCTGTTCGAGATGATCGTCGCCAGCAACCTGCGCGCCGCCGAGCACTGCCTGGCGGCGGCCCTGCCCTTGCTCGCCAAGGGTGACAAACCGCAGGTGATGGTGGTCCTGAGCCGCTATTCGGCGTCACAACTGTTCGAGCCAAACCAACGGCCCAGCGGCCTCAACAGCCTGCCAAGGTGGCTGCGCAACCAACGCGCAACCCTGAAGACGTTGGGCGTGGACCTGACAGTCGTCGCGCCGCAGTCGTTGAAAACCCCGGTCACCCTGGCCCAGGCCATCCCGGAACCCTGGACCGCACAGACCGCCGCCAACGAGTTGCTGGCACGCCTGGAACAGCGCCAACCTGAACTGGTGCTTGAGGCGCTAAGCCTGAACAGCCTCTGGCCGTTGCCGAGCTGAACAGGCGGTGGTTTCAAGGTGTTCCGAAAATGCGCCTGGCTTGAGCATGCCGGGGCCGCTGCGCGTCCCTTGTGCCGCGAAAGGGGCGCGCCAGCGCCCCCAACGTTGGAAGCATGGATCGCCCTACAACGGCATGCGGTAATGCAGGGCGTAACTTTCCACCCCGTCGTTGGGCTGCTTGAACCCGGCATTGGAATAGTGGGTGGCGCGAATCCCCAGCTCATGCCCGCCCGCGAAGCGCAGGCCAAAGCCGATACGGTCCTCGAACTGGAATGACGAGCCCAACTGATTGTCTTCCAGTTCGGTGCTGGAGAATGCCGCTACACCAATCCCCGCCTCGATGTAGGGCTTGACCGACTCGCCCGCGAACTCATAGACGAACACCGGCGCGAACGACAGGCTGTGGTTGCTGGCGGTCTTGTCACCCTGCCAATAGCTGTAGGCACCATCCCAGTAGCCCGTCAGGCGCCCGACCCCGGTTTGCCACCAGCTGGCGTCCCAGTTCGACTGCAAGCCCAGCCGATAGACCCAGGTCGAGTCCCCCGTCTGCCCCAGCGAAAACGAAATGTCAGCAGCCTGCACAGCCACTGCCTGCCCCATGGAAACAGCGGCAACGGCCGCCAAGACGCACAGTTTGCGCATGCGAAACCCCTTCTTCCTGATGGTTTCCAGTGTTTGCCCAGGATGCAGGCAGAGCGGTAGAAATCGACGGCGAAACCATAGTTCCAACGGCGATTGACGCCCTTCACACTTTTTATAAGGGGAAGCTTTGCACGCTGTCGGATTTATGCCACAGCAACGGCAGGATTTTTTTCAGGGTGGCCGGGTCGGCGCTGCTCCAGAACCGGGTGGGCTGCGCCGGCCCCTCGGCGAGCAAGCCGCGCACCGCCAGCAGGCGCTGCAGCTGGCGTGCCACGGCGGCACCGGTGTCGATGATCGCCACGTCTGCCGGGACCATCTGCGCCAGCAGCGGGCGCAGGAAAGGGTAGTGGGTGCAGCCCAGGATCAAGGTGTCGCAGCCCGCGTCGAGCAACGGCTGCACGTAGCCCGCCAGCAATTGGCGCAGGACCGGGCTGGCCAGGTCGCCGGCCTCGATGCACTCCACCAACCCCGGGCAAGGCCGGGTGATCACCTGCACATCGCTGGCGAAACGGTCGAGCAAGGCAGCGAACTTGGCGCTTTGCAGCGTGCCGGTGGTGGCCAGCACGCCGACCACGCCAGAGCGGGTTGCCGCCGCCGCCGGCTTGACCGCCGGCTCCATGCCCACCAGCGGCCAGTCGGGGTACAGCTCGCGCAGGTCGGCGACCGCCGCCACGGTGGCGGTATTGCAGGCCAGGACCATCGCCTTGGCACCCTGCTCGCGGAAGAACCCGGCGATATGGCGCAGGCGCTGGCGGATGTAGTCGGGGGACTTTTCGCCATAAGGGACGTGGCCGCTGTCGGCCACATACAGCAGCGATTCATTGGGCAGCAGGCGCTGGATTTCGGCGAGCACCGACAAACCGCCGACCCCCGAATCCATCACGCCTACCGGCGCCCGCCCTTCAGCCATGGCGGGTAGCGCACACGGCGCAGGCCGGGTCGCGCTTGACCCGCAGTTCGCGCATGCGGGTGCCCAGCGCATCGATCAACAGCAGGCGCCCCACCAGCGGCTCACCGAAGCCCGCCAGCAACTTCAGGGCCTCCAGTGCTTGCAGGCTACCCACCAGCCCGACCAGCGGGCCGAGCACGCCGGCTTCGCTGCAAGTCAGCTCGGCCTCGCTGCCATGGCCGTACAGGCAGTGGTAGCAGGGGCTGTTGTCGCGCCGCGTATCGAACACCGACAGCTGGCCTTCGAGGCGGATCGCCGCGCCGCTGACCAACGGCTTGCCGGCCGCGACACAGGCGGCATTGACGGCCTCCCGGGTGCCGAAGTTGTCGGAGCAGTCCAGCACCACGTCCACCGCCGCCACCGCGGCGGCCAGCGAATCTTCATCCAGCGCCTGGCGATGGGCGACCAGGGTGATTTCCGGGTTGATCGCCTGCAGGCGCTTGATCGCCGAATCCACCTTGCTCATGCCGACACTGTCGCTGTCGTGGATGACCTGGCGCTGCAGGTTGGTGAGGTCGACGGTGTCGAAATCGGCCAGGTGCAATTGGCCAACGCCAGCAGCGGCCAGGTACAGCGCCACCGGCGAGCCCAGGCCGCCAAGGCCGATCACCAGCGCCTTGCCGTGCTTCAAGCGCAGCTGGCCGTCGATATCCACTTGCGACAGCAGGATCTGCCGGCTGTAACGCAACAGCTCCAGGTCGCTCAGCATGGCAGGCGCCCCAGGCTGATGCGCTCGTGGCCGCCCAGGTCGACACGGCTGGCGACCTCGATGAAGCCGCTGGCCGCCAGCAGCTCGCGCACCGCCGGGGCCTGGTCGTAGCCATGTTCGAGCAGCAGCCAGCCGCCGGGCAGCAAATGCTGCGGCGCCTGGGCGACGATCACGCGCAGGTCGTCCAGGCCATCTTCACCTGCCACCAGGGCACTGCTGGGCTCGAAACGCACATCGCCGGCAACCAGGTGCGGGTCGGCGGCGCTAATGTAAGGGGGGTTGCTGAGAATCAGGTCGAAGCGCTCACCGGCCAGCGCATCGAACCAATGGCTGGCGCGAATCTGCGCATTGCCCAGGCCCAGGCGCTGACGGTTGCGCTCGGCCAGCGCCACGGCTTCGTCGACACGGTCCACCGCCGTCACCTGCCAGGCCGGGCACTCGCTGGCCAAGGCCAGGGCGATGGCGCCGGTACCGGTGCCCAGGTCCAGCACCCGGGCAGGCGTGGCCGGGACCAGCTCAAGGGCGGTCTCCACCAGCAGCTCGGTGTCCGGGCGTGGGATCAGGGTGTGCGGCGCCACTTCCAGGTCAAGCTTCCAGAAGCCTTGCTGGCCCAGGATGTAGGCCACCGGCTCACCCGCGCGACGGCGCTCGATAAAGCCTGCGAACGCCTCGGCGGCCTCGCTGCTGACGATGCGCTCGGGCCAGGTGTGCAAGTAGCTGCGCGACTTGCCCAGGGCCGCGGCCAAAAGCAGCTCGGCGTCCAGGCGCTCGGTGGGCGACTCCGGCAACTGCGCGTTGCGCAGCAGGCTGGCAATGATGGTCATCAATCCCCCAGGGCGGCCAGCTGATCGGCCTGATACTCGGCCAGCAGCGGCTCGATCACCGCGTCCACACCGCCGGCGAGGATATCGTCGAGGGAATAGAGGGTGAGGTTGATGCGGTGGTCGGTCACCCGGCCCTGTGGATAATTGTAGGTGCGGATGCGCTCGGAACGGTCGCCCGAACCGACCAGCAGCTTGCGCTCGCTGGCAATGGCGTTTTGCGCGGCGCTGGTCTGCATGTCGTTGAGCTTGGCCGACAGCCAGGACATCGCCCGCGCACGGTTCTTGTGCTGCGAACGCTCTTCCTGGCATTCGACCACGATGCCGGTCGGCAAGTGGGTGATACGGATCGCCGAGTCGGTCTTGTTGACGTGCTGGCCGCCGGCGCCAGAGGCGCGGTAGGTGTCCACGCGCAGGTCGGCCGGGTTGATCTCGATCGCCACCTGCTCGTCGGGCTCGGGCAGCACGGCCACGGTGCAGGCCGAGGTGTGGATGCGGCCTTGCGACTCGGTCTCGGGCACACGCTGCACGCGGTGGGCGCCGGACTCGAACTTCAGCTTGCCGTACACACTGTCGCCTTCGACCCGGGCGATGATCTCTTTGTAGCCGCCGTGCTCGCCTTCGTTCTCGGAGAGAATCTCCAGGCGCCAGCCGCGTTTCTCGGCATAGCGCGAGTACATGCGGAACAGGTCGCCAGAGAAGATCGCCGCCTCGTCACCACCGGTGCCGGCGCGGATTTCCAGGAACACGTTGCGCCCGTCGTTGGGGTCCTTGGGCAGCAGCATGCGCTGCAGGTTCGACTCAAGGCCCACCAGTTGCTCCTTGGCCTCGCGCACTTCCTCGACGGCCATTTCGCGCAGGTCGGGGTCGGCGTCCTTGAGCAGCGCCTGGGCGCCTTCGAGGTCATCCTGGACCTTGCGCCACTCTTGATAGGCGGCGATCACCGGCTCGACTTCGGCGTATTCGCGGGAATAGGCACGGAAGCGGGTCTGGTCGGAAATGACTTCGGCATCACCCAGCAGCGCGGTGAGTTCCTCGAAGCGGTCCTGGAGCGTGTCCAGTTTGTTCAGCAGCGACGCTTTCATTGCGGGGTTTTGTCCGTCGAGCCCTCATGGAGGGCGAAGAGTTCCTGGGCCATGGCCAGTGCATCGAGGCGGCCTTCGGCAGAGAGCTTTTTCAGTTGCACGCTGGGCGCGTGCAGGAGTTTGTTGGTCAGCCCCCGGGCCAGTTGCGCCAGTACCTCTTCGGGGTTGCCGCCGTTGGCCAGCAGGCGCTGGGCCTTTTGCAGCTCTTCGTCGCGCAGGCGCTCGCTTTGTTGGCGATAGGCCTTGAGCACATCCACCGCGGCCAGCTCGCGCAGGCGCACCATGAAATCGTCGGCACCGGCCGACACCAGCTCTTCGGCGGCCTGGGCCGCGCCCTGGCGGCTCTTGAGGTTTTCCGCGACCACATCGTGCAGGTCGTCGACGGTGTAGAGGTAGACGTCATCCAGGTCGCCGACCTGCGGCTCGATGTCACGCGGCACCGCGATGTCGACCATGAAGATCGGCTTGTGCCGGCGCTGCTTCAGCGCGCTTTCCACCGCACCCTTGCCCAGGATCGGCAACTGGCTGGCGGTGGAACTGATGACGATGTCGCTGTTGGCCAGCTCCTGCGGGATATCCGCCAGCAGCACGGCGTGGGCGCCGAACTGTTCGGCCAGCATGCTGGCGCGTTCGAGGGTGCGGTTGGCCACGACGATGCGGCGCACGCCCTGCTCGTGCAGGTGGCGGGCGACCAAGGTGATGGTTTCGCCGGCACCGATCAGCAGCGCCTGGCTGCGCCCCAGGTCGGAGAAGATCTGCTTGGCCAGGCTGACCGCGGCAAAGGCCACCGACACCGGGTTCTCGCCGATGGCGGTGTCGGTGCGCACCTGCTTGGCGGCGCTGAAGGTGGCCTGGAACAAGCGGCCGAGCAGCGGGCCGACGGTGCCGGCCTCGCGGGCCACGGCGTAGGCCGACTTCATCTGGCCGAGGATCTGCGGTTCGCCCAGCACCAGCGAGTCGAGGCCCGAAGCCACCCGCATCATGTGCCGCACCGCGTCGTGCTCTTCGTGCACATAAGCGCTGGCGCGCAGTTCATCGAGGCTCAGCTGGTGATAGTCGGCCAGCCACTGCAGCACCGCATCGGCGCCGAGCTGGTCTTGCTCTATATAGAGTTCGCTGCGGTTGCAGGTGGACAGGATCGCCGCCTCGCGGCTGGCGGTCAGTCGGCAGAGCTGCTGCAGGGCATCCACCAGCTGCTCTGGGGTAAACGCCACGCGCTCGCGTACGTCTACCGAGGCAGTCTTATGGTTGATACCAAGTGCAAGAAAGGCCATGCAAGGTCGCTGGTTGGGACGTGAAGCCGATAATTGTCCTACTTCGCAGGTTTTAGAACAACCACCGTTCGCTATTGTGGCGATAGGCAGGCGGTGGCGAGGGTGGGTATCGACAGGGGCGAAGGCGAAGGCTCCCACGCTCAGGCGACCTTTTACGGGGTGGTGGGCGGTAAATGTGAATGGGAGGAATCAGATTAAGCACCTTTCCTGTAGTCCATTTCCCAAACATACTGCCAGGTCCTTTCAAGCCATTGCGGTGGTCTGGGTTGGCCTCTAGTCTCGGGCGGTCGCTGCGAAAACAGTGATCGGCTTTGACAGGCCGCCCTGAACAAACCGCATGGCTTTGCTTTTATGGCGGCTGTGCGTGGGGCACCTCCGTGTGCGCCGGTTTCTGGTTCTGTTCACCGGTCTGTCAACCCATGTACAGCTGCCACCTTCTTGTTTGACAGCTTGCGGTGGTGGTCCTTATTTCCCGAACAGGACTGTAACCATGCTAAAGATCGTCCCAGATCCACCCCACAATCATCATTCCCTTGAAGACACCCTGATCCAGTGCACCGAGTACGCCCTGTGCGCACAGGCTGTTGCGCATCAGGCCATTTCGGTCCAGCAGTCCAAGTCACCCGCGTCGATTCTGATCATGGCGTTGATGCATGAGATCGAGGCGCTGCGGGTGCTGCTCGAGTCGGCACTGATCCAGGTGCAGATGCCGCAGATGGAGCGCCGGGCGTTCCACTAGGCCGTTGGTCATGTGTCGCCTGGGCGGGCGCTATCGCGGGTGAAACCCGCTCCCACGCCACCCCCAGCACGCAGGGTTATGCCTGCATCCGTGGGAGCGGGCTTGACCCGCGATGGGGCCCGCCCAGGCACCGATCATTTCAGGGAGAGTGAGCAATGAACACAGACGACACCACGCCCCGCACCACTGCGGGCAAAACCAAGTTCTACCAAGGCGAAGGCATGACCGCCCCGCTGTTCTGTATCGAACCCGGCATCCCCTGCCAGGATGCCCGTGACCAGGCATCTGAGCTGATGGGCTGCGTGCGCGACCTGACCATAGCCGGGATCATGGAAGAGAAACCCCAACTGCTTTGGGCGTCGTACTACCTGAGCGCGCTGGCCAAGGCGTTGATGGATGATGCTGAGTTGGGGATGAAGCACTGAGTATGCGTTGCCTGGGAGCGGTTCGCTGGCTCCCAGGCGATCGCATTGAGCGCTAAAGGCGCCGAGCATATCTTCACCAGCCACGGCAATTCCTAAGGGCTACCCTGAAGCTGTTGAATCTGCGCCATCACGTTCCGATTGTGCCGTTCCCTCCCGGCAATAACCTTAAGGCCCGCATCGATCCCCCGCCGACCCTCACCGGTCGCAGCCTCGGATTGGTGCGCGAAGAAGTTCATGGCCTGCTGTGTCGTGTACTGACGCGCGACCAAGTCGCACACTCGCCAGCAAAACTCTCCGTTCTGGTATTGGGGGTAGGTGTCGCACAGCGCACGATAGATCTGCTGCTTCTGCGTGTCGTCATAGCGGTGGAACTCCCACCCCACCTCCTCCAGCAGGCGGCTCATGCCTGGCTTGTCGCACAAGGTGCTCGAAGCGAATACAGCAACGATAAAGTCGACGGCAGCCTGCGGTGTATCCGTCTCACAGGACGCATTTCCGAACGCCAGGGATAATAGGTACAGCGTTTTTCTGACCTTCGGTCCTTTTGCGGCCTGCATGGCCTCAAGGAGCTCACTGAAAGTATGTATTTCAGATTCCGCCATGAACACTCTCACTCAAGGGGTATGGAGCAGAAAAGACAGAAAAGGGGACAGATTTATTTTCCATACTCTAATTTTAAGCAACCCTAATTCCTATGCTCGATGCATATTATGGAGTCGCAATCAGATCATGAAAATAAATCTCTCCCCTTTAGCCGCCACTTTACTACTCCTCAACAGTAGCAACTACAGTCACGACCGAGACCTTACACAACGCCGGTTATTTATTAGCCTAAACTCCGGCCTTCGCAAACTCAAGCCCACCTTACATCATCTCGAGGAGTAATATCCTCAATGCTAACAAATTCAGACTCACAGAAAATCGCCCCTCCTTCAGAAACAATATTTATGGAAGCCACCCCAGCCGAACTTCTAATGTCTGGACAACAACTAAAGCCAATCCTGATCAAATTCGCCTCGAATTTTTTGATCCCAAAAAAACGCAACGAAACGGTCATTGAATTATAGCCCTTCCCGTCCCATTTCTCAGGATGCTTTTCAGGGATGCCTTTAATACAAAACAGAAACCTCACCGCATACTCTTCATGAACATACACCCCCATTAGCTCGGCGCTCGTCATATCCAAAAATCCGCCAAACATATTGACAACTTTTTCCTTGTTCAAGGCATGCTCAATCCACATATAAACCCCCCTTCAGTTTACCCCTCACCCTTCTTCATAGCCCCAGCATACATTCAGCCAGTAGACATGAATAAGTCACACCCAGATTGACTTTCCACTCAAATAATTTAGCCAGGTCGTTTAGACGAACCAATAAAATCATTGAAACTATCGGCCACCTTTACAAACCCTCCCACCTCATGACTCCACACCCCAACTACAGGTTCGCCACTGGAACCCAAGACTTCATAATTGAAACAGTAAAAATCACCAGTACCAAATTCCGCAAAAGGCAGTAACCTTGAAAAATCCTTTCCATCTTCGGAAAAAATTTCTAGCCACTCCGACCACGACCCACTATAGATTCTAACTATAGACTCCCAAGTCTTGCGCGGATCTCTACTATCAAAAACTGGAAAGATGACAAGTGCACCAAGCGACCTCCCATTATTCAATAGAAGCCACTCTGTAAACGACTCAGGAAACTGCATTTTCAGTTTCTGCTCAGCATCCTTAATGGCAGCAATCGTTGTTCCAATGATGCGAGTCTTAGACATTAAAAGCTCCTATTGAGGTGCACCACACTATGGTCGGAAAAATGTGCCTGATCCTTCACAATAAAACCGACGTGGTCAGTGGCGTGTTCCAAGCGTCGCTAGGCTCATCGCTTCCAGCAGCCGCTGTGAGTCAATACCCGCATGCTGCAAGCAAGCATCTTCATAGGCAATGGCTCCGCTTTGTGCGAGACCTTCTAGATAACAGTCAACTGCTTGGAAATTTGCCTCGGGCGGCAGATCTACAGAGAAAAGCGAGAAGGCCGAGCTCACCGAGCAACGCCCACCGAGGGCTTCGATTTCCTTAATCACTTGTGCCTTAAGGTCTTTGTCCTCGACAAAGACTCTCAGCGTGGTATGGCCTCCCTGGTGCAGGACGCTAATGGCTACGGATTCCCCATCTATCTTCTCAGCCTTGATCACGTCACCCTTGCTAACGCCATATATATAAGCGGGGACGTTATCAATCTTATATTCGCCAGCCCCGACTCTTACTCCCCATATGGCCTCCGTTGATACGGGAGGGTAGTCATCTTCATCGGAAATGAGGTTAAAAAATATTTTTTCATGGACATCCATAAAGCCCCCTGCACAATCGTTGCTACATACTTCATCGCATCCATGCACCCGACCACTTTGACCAGTCGCTTAACTCGATCGGTTACAGTGGATAAATACCTCTTGAATCACTCCCATCCAAAGAAATAAACTCAACACCTAAAACACCATGGCGCTCCGCTATTATCTTAAAATCCTCAGTACAGTAGAGCGTATCAATGTAAGGAGACAACCCACCAATCCTGAATACTGCACTATCAGGAGACCGAAGCTTAAAACGCTCAAATGATTCGACGCTGCCATACTCATCGCAGGTCATATTTGACGCCGACTCGATAACTTCGTCGCACGGGTAGGATTCGAAGACTGCTGCGTAGTAGCTGACTGGATTTTCTGCGCCCCCATCAATTATGAAATTGACTTTCTCCACATCGACAAATTTAACACCTGCCTCCAAGCAAGCGAGATAAAACTTCCCATTGATCGCATACAGGCCTCTTGCAAGCCTGCGAGCTCCGAAATAATATTTTTTGGACTTCCCTACAAGCACCATTCCTGCCGGCATTTTCTCATGCGGACGCTTACGTGTAGAATTCGCATACCAGGGGAAATATCCATACCGCACCTCATCCCAGGTCTCATATGCCTTATCAAAAAGAGCTGCATCCAGTAGACCCAATTGCGAACCCGCGTCTTTTTTTTGACTAATCACATAATGCTTCATTCCCCCTCCCGGAAAACCTAGAACCGTTGGAGTGATTTGAGTTGCGCACGTGCTTCAGATGCCTGGCTTATCAACATCTGAGGCTTTCGCTTTAAGACCTGAGGTTCGACAAGGCCAAGCGAGCTTGTTGCTAGGCTCCGTTCGAATATGACTGGAGTGATCGGCAGACCACTGGCCGTGCACATCAAGTACGTAAAGCTACGCCGCTGAGCAGAAATACTAGCTAGATTCTCCTAACCTGAGACCAAATAATGGACTCCATCGGCTGAAGAGTAATTCCTTGCAGATCTACCGCAGAATCGGCAAACCGTTCGGAACATATCAAGGTACCACTTCCAGCGTGCAATCCCTTGAAACGAAAGAGGTCCAAGCCAACTTCCTTTTTCATCACCAGTCTCTTGATTCGAAAAATCAGGCCGTCTTGTTCAATGAAGGCAGACTCTGGCGCCGCAAAATCTCGGACATCAAGTCCATCGATATAAACTGCATTATAATTTTTCTCTGAAATCTTCTGCCCACTACTATCAACAACCTCAATTGAAGCACAATCTTTAACGCCTGTGGACAACCCACTACAAACCTGGAGCAAATTATCACTTGCTATATAGAAGCCAGCAACCCCTCTAATATCAAATGAATAGCTTTCGTCTTTTGATATCAGCACCATACCCGGAGGGAATGGCGTATGTTTTTCCGAGCCTCTGCGCTCGGCATACCAAGGAAAATAGCCATACTCAACCCCCTTGCTATCCTTATAGTACTTATCATAGAGAGCCGCATTTAAAAAACCCAACGGAGCTCCTGCCGCCTCCGCTTGAGAAATCACAAAGTACTTCATCGCCCCCTCATTTTACCAACATGCTGCCATCCATGAGACCGACAAACACTTCCTAGCAACCAAACACAAAATTTTCTTTCCCAGTAACTTTATCGTCCACCATAGGTGAATCGGCCGCTCAACAAGCGCATGCAGCCGCTTTCCCAGTCAAGAGCTTACAGTCGCGCAGGAATCGGCCCGACTGCTTGAATAGGGAGGTCAGACTCCTATTCACTTCTTATCGAGCCAATCCAATAAATTTTTTAAAGCGCCACGACATCATCAGAGCAACTGCCAAGCAACGGAATAAATTCTATACCTTTTAACTCCGCCCTCTCAGCTTTTTCCTTGAAAGCCCCGGAGCAAAACAACGTACTAAAGCGAGCGCTAAGCCCCAAAATCCTGAAAACATGCGAAACTCTTTGCACATCTATCACCAGTGAAGTGAAGGCCTCAATCCGCCCATACTGTCCCTCGGTAATTTTAGACTCAGGCAACACCACATCCTTCGCCAAGTAGGACTCAAAAGTCACAAGAAAGTACTTTTCATCAACTACTATTTCGCCACTCGCATTACGCACATCTATCTCTACAGCATCACCCAATTTCACATCAAGCTCTTTGCAAACCTCAAGAAACCCATTACTCACAACATACAGATCCCGAGCAATGCTTCTTGCGGCAAACTTATAGCTCGATGATTTACCTATCAACACCAAGCCAGCCGGGAACTTTTCATGAGGCCTCATTCGAACAGCGTTCGAATACCAAGGAAAACGACCATACTCCACAGCTCTCGGATCAGCATAAAATTGATCATAAAGAATTGCGTCCAATTCACCAGTCGGGCAACCCGGTTCGCTTTTCTGCAGCATCAAATATAGCATTTTGGACCTCAACTTAGTCGGATAGGAGACACGCCTGGAACCGCAGGAGCAGCTAGTAAAGCACGGTTCCTGGTCTGCATTGCCGATATTTTGCCTTGGGCTTCAGCTTTGGAAATATTACCATTATAGAAATCTTCAGAGATATCCAGCACCTCCGCATTTACGGTAGAGCTATATGTTGAGTGGCTTCCGCAATGGTAAAACATGCGCTTCATCGCCTTGGCTTTATTATGGCTGTCTGGCATAAGGAGTCCATTTTCCTTATTATCCATCTGCCCGCCCATTCCAATATCTTCAAAGAAATCTGAGTTTTTCTTCCAGATTTCCTCAGGAATGAGGTGATGTGCTTGTAAGTGGTCGCCTGTATTTCCTCCTAAAGCCTTATTCAGCTTAGTGCTGCATAACCCTACAGGGTCTGTCCAACTGTTTGGATCCGCTACATAACCGTAAAGATTCACCCCTCCCTTATAACTGATCGGGTCTTGACTGACGAAACGTCCAGCTATGGGATCATAGTATCGATGTCGGTTGTAATGCAGCCCCGTTTCATGATCCTGGTACTGCCCTTGGAAACGAATCGGGTTGCTCAGCCCGTGCTGCTTAGCCCACTCCGAGCGCTCCTCGCGGACTTCACCCCAGGCCTTGTACTGCCCCGCCCAAGCGACATTGCCTTGCTCATCGGTCAACTCCATCGGCGTGCCGAGGTGGTCGCACTGGTACCAGGCAATCGCATCGAACGGCTGTGTTTTCACCTCCGTATGCCACAGTGGATCCTGATCGAAGTCGTACTCTCGCTGGGTCCAATCCGGTTGCTTGTGCAGGCGGATCGGGTTCTTGCGCAAGGCCTGGGCGACCGGCACATAGCTGCCCGGCTCGTACAAGTAGTGCACTGTACGTCCAGTGTCGCCCTCATCCCGTGGCGGTGAGCTTTCCCAGGCCAGGGTGTTGCCATCCCAGCCGAACAGGGTGAAGCCGCAGCCGAGTTCGCGTTGGCGTTTGGCCCGTTGCAGCTGGTTCCAGCCGGTCCCCGCTTCGGGGCGGTCCCAGAAGTGCGCCACCGAGTGTTTGTGCAGACGTCGACCCAAGGCGTCGTAGCTGTAATCGACCTTGAGCTTATCGTCGTTGTAGCTGGCCAGCCGGTCGAACAGGTCCCAGGTGAAGTGGGCATGGGAACCGTTGTGCAGGCGGTGGATCAGGTTGCCGCGTTCGTCGTATTTATAGTGGGTACCGGCATACTCACGCAGCAGGTTGTCCATCAGCTTGTTGCGACGCGGATCCGCTTCCAGCGGACGGTTCAGTTCCTGAGTCTTCTGGTCCAGCAGGTTACCGGCCGGGTCGAAGGCGAAGGTTTCCACGCCCAAGCGGCTGGTGGCCTTGAGCAGGCGGCCTACCGGGTCGTACTGGTATTCCAGTTGGCCACGGCGGCTGTCGTGGATATTGGTCAACTGGCTGGCAGCGTCGTAGCGGTACTGACGCTTGAGCAACGTGGATTGGCCGTCATGGCTGCCCAGCAGCTGCTCCTGCAAACGCCCGACCGGATCCCAGGCCTGGGTCTGCATCAACTTATTGCCCTGATGCCGCACGATTTCGCGGTGCAGGTCATCGCGCTCGTAGGCCAGCATCTCGTGTTGGTCGAGGGTCATACCAAGCAGGTGACCGCTGCCATAGGTCAGCAAGCTGACCTTATGGCCGTCCGGACGAATCGTTGCAATACGTTGGTTTAGCGCATCGTATTCGTGCTGCCACACCGCGACCATCGGCGTGCCGGTGGCCAAGTAGTACTGGTGCTCGCGGGTCATATTGCCCGCTTCGTCACGGAACCATTGCAGCTTGCTCGCGTCGTTGGTGGCCTGGATCAGCTGGCCGTTGCCATCGTAGGCAAAGGTTTCGGTCTGGCTCTGATCGCCCAGGCGGGCGGTACGCTCGGCTAACCGGCCCATGCGGTCGAGGCGCAGTTCTATACGGCGTTGGCCGACCTGGGTGCTCGCCAATCGACCGGTGTACGGGTCGTACTGATAGCGGGTGACCACGCCATCGAAACCAGTCTCTTGCAACAGGCGACCCACCGGGTCGTAGAGGAAGTTGGCCTTGCTCTCGTTTTCGTTTTCCAGCCCGATCAACCGGCCCAGCTTGTCCCAACGGTAGCGCAGGGTATGTTCTGCCGCATCGACGCGCTCTGCCAGCAGGCCGACCGCGCTGTAGGTCCAGGTGGTGCAGCGGTCGAGGGCATCGACATGCGCCAACAGGCGGCCTTCGGCGTCACGCTCAAAGTGTTCTTCGGTCTTGTCCGGATGGGTGACCTTGGCCAGTTGCCCGGCCTTGTATTCATAGGCGGTCTTGTTGCCAGCCGCATCGGCGAACTCACACATCTGGCCGAAGGCGTTATAGCTCCACTGGCTGGTCTTGCCGGAGCAGTCGGTGTACTCCAGCAGCTGCCCCGCGTCGTTGTAGGCGATTTTCTTCTCGTTGCCGATAGCATCCTTGATCGCCTTGACCAATCCGGCCGGGGTGTAGGCGAACTCGGTCTTGTTGCCCAGCGGGTCAACGGTCTCGACCAGGTTGCCGCGCTCATCGTAATCACGCAGCCATAGGCCACCCTCTGCATCACGGATCTTAATCAGCTGATCGTGGTCGTCATAGGCGTAGTGCACCACGCTGTGGTCGGCACGGATGTGCTTGAGCAGGTTGCTGCGCTCGTCGTAGGTGAAGCGATCCTGGCTGCCGTCGGGGTGGACGTGGCGGATGATGTTCTTGCGGTCATCGCGGAACAGCCATTCGGAGTTACCGTCCGGATGCTTGACGCGGTAGGTGTAGCCGAGGATGTCGTAATAGTGCTTTGTCTGCTGGCCGTGGGCGTCGGTCACGGTGGTCAGGCGGATGTGCTTGTCCCATTGCAGGCGCGTTTCGAAGCTGCCGTCGTCGGCCCATTCACGGATGGCCTTGGCCTTAGGGCTACTGCCGTCCCACTCGAGGTTGAAGGCGCGCTGAGTACGGTCGGTGTAACGGGTCACCAGGTGATGCTGGTACTGGTAGTGCCAGGCGGCGCCGTGCTCGTCCTGGGCGATGATCAGGTCGCCCTGGTCATCGTAGTGGTAGGCGCACAGCTGGCGCAGCGGCTTGCCGTCGACCACCTGCCACACGCCCTGGATGTGGCCCTGGTCGTCGAGCAGCGTACCCAGTTGCAGGTGCACCTTGGTCGGGTCGTTGTCCTCATACGTGTTGATATCGGACAACACCGGACGGCCGTTGAAATGATGCTCGTAGTGCAGCATCGCGCCAGCGCCGCTGCGCAGGACGATATGAACCAGATAGAACTGATCACCGAACCGCTCGTAGGTTTCACGCCGCTCCAGCCCACGCGTGAGGATGATCTGGGTCTCAGTGGTGCGGACCAGGCTTCGGTACTCGATCGGGTCATAGTGCGGCTTGCCCAGTTTGGGCATGGGGTACGGGTGGCTACGGCCATCGACGTCGTGGAACACCAGACCATCGTCGACCACATCGATGCAGGTGGTGAACTCGGTCAGCCAACGGGCACCCAGGCTACTGTCGTCGAGCTCTGCCAGCCGTGAGTTGTAGGTCCGCGCCCAGGTGACCGGGAATGGACCGGGCAGGCTGAAGTCGACGTGCTGCAGGGTTTCACTGCCAAGGGCGAAGTTGATGTCGCGGGTGGTCCCCGTGCAAGGACCGTTCTTGCAGCGGTTGGCCGCGTTCTTTGGCGGCGCTTCCTCGCGTTGAGTTTCGAGCTTGCCTTGCGTGGCCTGGTGCTGCGCGGTGCTGGTGGAGTTGGGTTTGATGTTGGTGTCCACCAACTGCGGATTGCGCTTGCGCCACAGCGCCACGCTAGCGGCCAGGATCAGACGCAGAGCTTCGATCGAATGCGGATTGCTGGCCGCGCCGAGCTTGAGGATTTCGCTCTTGATCTGAGGCGCCAGCACGCGCAATTTGGCTACTTGCTTGTGGCCGTAGTCCTTGGCCTCGTCACTGATCGTTGCGCTGGCGGCCATGTTGGCCACGCCCTTGCCTGCCGCCTTGGAGGCGCTCCAGGCCGCATCGAAAATGTTGTCGATACTGGCCAAAGGGTCATGCAGCAGTTGGTCTGCCGCCTTGCTCGCTTTTTTGCCGGCCTCGCCAAGGTCCTTGCCGCTGTCGAGGTCGCCATCGATCAAGGCATCCAGGCCTTTGCAGATCTCGTTGAGTATTTCCTCGCCCTTGCCACCTGCCGCAGTGAGGGTTTCCTTGAGCTTGTCTTCGGCTTGGCTGACGAAGTCATCCAGGCTACCGACGATATCGGCGTTCAGGTGCCCGACAATGATCTCGATCAGCGCGTCGCCGAGGACCTGCTTGCCTTCCTGGCGCACCATGAACAGCATCGGTCGCAGGCTCATGCGTGCGGCCGCCATACTCGGTGGAATAGGCACCACGCCGATCAGGTTGATGCCCAGGCTGACCCAGTCCCACGGGTCAGGCTTGTCACTTTCAGCCAAGGTGACGACATCGCCCAGGGCGTCGACCAGGGCGATGATGTTGCCCACCACCGGCAAGGAACCCGCGACGTTCTTGATGCGTTCGAGAGTGACATAACCGTCGCTGACGTCACGCAGCCAGGCATCGAATACTGCAGCACCACGGCCGACGTCTTCGATGTGGATGTCGCTCAGGGGAACGATGGCGACTTCGCGGCCACCGGGTTGGGAAGTCTGTTCGGTCATGAAATCAGCTCGCCTGGCATCAGGTCAGTCAGGGTGTTCAGGTTCGGTGCCTTGAAGGCGGGGAGTTTGGGTGGTGGCGGCAGCTTCGGCAGGCTGGCCATGGCCCCCTGGACTGCGGCGCCTGCCTTGCCAGCGGCGCCCAGTGCGCCAGAAGCGGCCGGCAGTGCCGAACTGGCGGCGCTCGCCAGTTGCGGTAAACCGGCCACGCCAGCCTTGAGCGCACCTTGTACCTGCTGCGCACTCTGCATTGCTCCCTGCCAGGCCTTGAGCAGGCTCATGCCGGTCTTCGCCGCGTCCATGCCACTGCTGGCCAGTCGCTTGACCGTATCCATCGCCGCGCCACTGCCATCCGGCGTCAGCGAGTCGATCATCGAATCCAGCATCGACGGCGCGCCTTCTTCGGTCACCGCCAGCTTCGGCCAGGGCAGGCCCTTGGCGAAGCTGCCGATGCTCCAGGTGTCGGCCGTGTCGAGGCCGAACTTGGCCATGGCCGGCCCTGGCGCCGCACCGGACACGGCCTTGAACCCCTGCCCGTCCAGCGTGCCCTTGAGCACCGTGCCCAGGGCATCGGTAACTTCGTAGTCGCCGGCCTTGATGCCTTTGGTGTTGGCGTACAGGTTGAACAGTTCCAGCGCGCCCTTGCCCGGCTTGGGTGGTTCGGGGAAGGTGCCGGCCAGGCTCGCCGCGCCGATATGGGCGAACTGC